>NZ_QQWY01000028.1:0-63221 GCF_003950455.1 Sphingomonas sp. ABOLE | reverse complement strand
AAAAAGAAGAGAAAAGAAAAAAAGAAAAAGAAAGAAAAAAAGAAAAGAAGAAAAAAAAAAAGAAAAAAAAGAAAAAAAAAAAAAAGAAAAAATAGAGAAAGAAGCAGAAGAAGGCAAACGAGAACAAGAAAAGAAAAGTGGGATAGGAGATGAGTATAAGAGAAAGGTCTCGTACGTACACGGATAGAACGACGGAAAGAAGGGCATGGGGATGATCATGCTGATAATGAACGGCTGCGCTCCCACCGAGTATGCGCTGAACCGAACGGTGCAGACGAGCGCCACCGCGGCCTTCGTCCAGACCTCGCACGCGGCCACCGCCGTGTTCGACTCACGCAGCGGCGCCACGACACTGACGCCGGCCCAGGCGCGTACCACCCTCACCGACGCCCTGCAGCATCGCAAGGCCGAGGGGGCGAATGTCTATGCCGCTCTCGGGGCGCTGTCGCAGTCCTTGACCGAGCAGGTGGCCAGCTATGGTTCGCTGAGCAAGGTGCCGGCGCGCGCGAGCTCGAACATCCGCAACGACATGTATCTCGTGCTGGATACCAGCAAGCTCGCGACCAAGAAGCCGGAGGGGTTCAAGCCGGAAGAGCTGAAGGCGCTGAAGGCCTATCAGGACAGCCTGGAGAGCGGCACGCGCTTCATTCCGCTGTGGGTGAAGATCGTCGTCGCGCTGGCGCTGGGCCTGGGCACGATGATCGGCTGGAAGCGGATCGTCGTCACCGTCGGCGAGAAGATCGGCAAGCAGCACATGACCTATGGCATGGGTGCCGCCGCCGAGATCGTCGCCGCCGCGACGATCATGGGCGCCGATCATCTCGGCGTGCCGGTGTCGACCACCCACATCCTGTCGTCGGGCGTGGCAGGCGCCTCGGTCGGCAGCGGTTCCGGGCTGCAGGCGCGGACGATCCGCAACATGGCGCTGGCCTGGCTGATGACGCTGCCCGCGGCGATGCTGCTCTCGGGCGGGCTCTACTGGCTGATGCTCACCGGCATCCGCCTCTTCGGCATCCACTGATCGGAAGGGCGGGACGCACGTCCCGCCCTTTTCGCATCAGCCGCGCAGCAGATCGTGCGCGGCGAGGTGCAGGCCGGCCCGGACCCCGCTGGTATCGGCGCGGAGATCCGCCTTCACATGCTCGACGGGGTTGTAAGCAGCGACCAGCACGCCCGCGAGCAGGCTGAAGACGGCCGCATAGACCAGACGCTTGATGGGCGATTCGCGCATATCCGACTCCCTTTTTCCGGTGCTGCGATTGCGGGGGTTCGATACCGCGGCGAAACTGACGCCCGGCTGAACGCGGCTTGACCCGCGCGATAACTGGCCCGAGGGAGGCGGCCGGAGGATCGCACATGGCCCATGCCGCCACGCCCGCCTCCCACCGCCGCATCCTGTTCGCGAGCCTGGTGGGGACGTCGGTCGAGTTCTACGATTTCTACATCTATGCCACCGCGACGGCGCTCGTGTTCGGCCCGCTGTTCTTCCCGGCGCAGGAGCCGTGGCTGCAGCAGGTCGCGGCCTATGCGAGCTTCAGCGTCGCCTTTTTCGCGCGACCGCTGGGCGGGCTGGTGTTCGGCCATTTCGGCGACCGGCTGGGGCGCAAGTCGACCTTGGTCGCCTCGCTGATGCTGATGGGTGCCTCCACCGTGCTGATCGGGTGCCTGCCCGGCCATGCGATGATCGGCTGGGTGGCGCCGCTGCTGCTCTGCCTGCTCCGCTTCGGACAGGGGCTGGGGCTGGGCGGCGAATGGGGCGGGGCGAGCCTGCTGGCGGTGGAATATGCCCCCAAGGGCTGGGCGTACCGCTATGGCAGTTTCCCACCGCTCGGCGCGCCGGTGGGCTTCATCGCCGCCAACGGGCTGTTCCTGCTGCTCGGCGCCTTCCTCACCGAGGATGCGTTCCGCGACTGGGGCTGGCGCCTGCCGTTCCTCGCGAGCGCGGTGCTGGTCGGCCTCGGGCTATGGGTGCGCCTGCGCATCGCGGAAACGCCCGCCTTCGTCGAGGCGGCCGAACATGCCCCGCCACCGCAGGTGCCGCTGGGTGTTCTGCTCCGCAACCATCTCGGTGCGACGCTGGCGGGGACGCTCGGCACCGTTGCCTGTTTTGCGCTGTTCTACGTCGCCACGCTGTTTGCGATCGGCTTCGGTACAAAGACGCTCGGCTATCCGCGCGAAGCCTTTCTCGGCGCAGAGCTGGCCGCGATCCTGTTCATGGCGCTGGGCATCGGCGTCGCCGGCTGGCTGGCGGACAAGCGCGGCGCGACCCTGGTACTGGCGCTCGGCTGCATCGCGATGGTGCCGCTGGGGCTGGCGATGCCCGTGCTGCTGGTGCCGGGCTCGCTGCTCGCGGTGTTCGTCTGGCTCGCCGCGGGGCTGTTCGTGATGGGCTTCGTCTACGGGCCGCTCGGCGGCTGGCTGCCCAGCCTGTTCCCGGCGCAGGTCCGCTACACGGGTGTTTCAGTGACCTTCAACCTGGGCGGCATTCTCGGTGGCGGGCTCACCCCGCTGATCGCGCAGACCCTGGTCGAGCGCGGCGGGATCGGCATGGTCGGCTGGTATCTTGCAGGGGCCGCCGGGCTCAGCCTGATCGGGCTGCTGCTCACCCGGCGGCGCTGATCCTTCAGGCGGGGCGAAGCAGGGTCAGCTTCGCCTTGCCATAGACGCGGTCGGCATCGACCACGAAGCCGGCAAGCTCGACATCCTCGGTCTTGCCCGTCTCGATGCTGATCCAGGTGCCCGGGCCGGTCCAGCCGAGCCGCGCCAGCTTGTCGAGCGCGACGATGCCGGCGCCGGTGCCATAGGGCGGGTCCATCAGGATCAGGTCGAGCGGCGCGCGGGCAGGGCCCAGCGCCATCACCGAGCCCGGGCGGACATCGGTGCCCTTGGCGCCCAACTTGGCGATGTTGGCCTTGAGCGCATCGAGCGCGGCGCGGTCCTGCTCGACGAACAGGCACGAGGCGGCACCGCGCGACAGTGCTTCCAGCCCGAGCGCGCCCGATCCGGCGAAGAAATCGCCCACTGCGAGCTCGTCGAAGCTGCCGAGCCGCGAGGCGAGCATCGAGAACAGCGCCTCGCGGGTGCGATCGGCGGTGGGGCGGGTGGTGTCGCCCTTGGGCGCGGCGAGCGGGCGGCCGCGCCAGTCTCCAGCGATGATCCGCATCAGCTGCGCCCCCGCGGCGGACGGCCGGGACCGCCGGGCCGTTGCGGGCGATTGCCCCCGCCGCTGCCGCCAGGCCGCGGCGTGCGCGGACGTTCGGACGTGGTACCACCGCCGGGACGCGGTGTGCGAGGGCCGCGCGGGCGCTCGCCCTCGTCGCCGCCGAACCGCGACGGGCGTGGTGCTCGGTTGCGGTCGGCTCCGTCGCCGCGCGGCTCTGCGCCCCGCGGCCCACGCGGCCGTTCGCCGTCATTTCCGCCGAACCGAGCGGGCCGCGGCCCGCGACTGCGTTCGGCCGAGTCGCTGTCAACTCGGGCTGTCCGCGGGCCTCGAGAACGATCCCCGTCGGCACCGCCGAAGCGCGACGGGCCGGCGGGACGACCGCTCTCGCCACCGCGCGACCAAGTCCGCTCGCCGTCCCGCGGCGTGCGCGGGCGCTCGGCACCCTGCTCGCCGCGCGCATCACGGCGGCCACGGGGCCGATCGACCAGATCGCCAGCGCGCGGCTCGCGGGTGTCGCGGAAGGACTTGGCGCGGGCGGCACGCGCGGGCTTGCCGACACCGCCCTCGCTGCCTTCGCGGACGCCGAGCCGCCCGCCGGTGCGCGGCCGTTCCTCGCCGTCCTTGGGCTTGGCCTTGGGGGTGGCGCGGGCGGTGAATACCGGTCCTTTTGCCACGGGGGCGGGCTTGGCGATGCGGCGACGCCCTTGGGGTTCGACCTTGGCAGGCTTCTCGACCGGCTCGATCGCGCGCTGGCGGGTGGCGAACTGCAGGTTGGACGCCGCCTTGCCGCCGCCGGCTTTGCCCAGCACGGTGCGGAAGGTGATCAGATCGGCCTGGCGGATCTCGTCGACATCGCCCGTGGGAAGATCGTTCAAGTAGAAGGGGCCATAGCGGGTGCGGATCAGCCGGCTGACCTGGAGCCCGAGGAATTCGAGGACGTTGCGGACTTCGCGGTTCTTGCCCTCGGTCAGCGTCAACTCGATCCAGAGATTGGCGCCGGTCCGCCGCTCGATATTGGCGTTGATCGGGCCGTAGCGGACGCCCTCGATCTCGATGCCGAGCATCAGGTCCTCGAGCTGCTCCTGGCTCACCTGGCCATAGGCGCGGGCGCGATAGGTGCGTTCGACGCCGCTTGCCGGCAGCTCCATCTCGCGCTTGAGCTCGCCATCGGTGGTGAGCAGCAGCAGGCCTTCGGTGTTGAGGTCGAGTCGGCCGACCGGCATCACCCGCGGCAGCCCCTCGGGCATCCGATCGTAGATGGTCGGGCGGCCGGTGAAGTCGCGCTCGGCGGTGAGCAGGCCGGCGGCCTTGTGGTAGCGGAACAGCCGCGCAGGAGTCGCCGCGGCGACGGGATTGCCGTCGACGGTGACGCCGTGGAGCGAGGTGAGGATGGTCGCGGGGGTATCGAGGGTGGTGCCGTTGAGCGCGATGCGCCCCTCGGCGATCATCCGCTCGATCTCGCGCCGCGAGGCGATGCCGGCACGGGCGAGGAGCTTGGCGATACGCTGCGGCGTACCGGCGGTTTTGATAGGCTTGGAGTCAGACACCGCAGCGCTATAGCGATTTCGACGGTGCTGGCAAAAATATATACGGTGCCAGTTTGTGACTTGCGCGTTACGGGCTTTGCCAAGCGGTTGATTCGGGGGCGCAACTAGGATGCTGTTCGGAAGGAAGAAGCGGCGGATCGAACATCTGCTCGTCGTCGAGGACGAGCCGCTGGTGGCGTTCGATACCGAGCATTTCCTCCGCGAGTCGGGTTTCACCATCGTCGCGACCGTCGACTCGGTGGCGGATGCGACCCGGATCGTCGATACCCATGAGGTGCTGGATCTGGTGCTGGCCGACATCAACCTGGCAGATGGGAGCGGGATCGAGGTGGCGCGCAATGCTTTCGCGCGCGGGGTGCCGGTGCTGTTCGTGACCGGCGCCTGCCCGGCGGATGCGCGGGCGCTCGCGGCGGGATGCCTCGCCAAACCCTATGCGCAGCGCGACTTGGTGCTGGCGATCAATGCGATCGAGGCGGTGCTGGAAGGCGGCAAGATACCGCGCCGCCTGCCCAGCAGTTTCAACCTGTTCCTGGGCGGCTGACGCCGATCAGTGGACGAACAGCGTCACGACCACCCCGGCCCAGGCGAACACCGAGGCGAGCACCGCGAGGTTCGCGACCATTTCCTGCGGCGAGGCCTGCTTGGCGGATGCGGCGGCGCGGGTGCGGGTACGGGACATGGCGAACTCCTTTGTCGATCCCGGCGTTATAGCACCCCTTCCTGAACAGAAGCCTGACCGAAGGGGCGAGTCGCACCGATCACCGGCATGTTGTCGCACGAAACCCACGCATCGACCGCATCGTGGAAAACGCGGACCCCCTGTTCGAGCTGGCCGAGCGTCACCTGCTCGATCGCGCCCGCTTCGAGGCCCTGCTGGGCGAGCGCGCAAGCCCGGAAATCCTCGGATGCGAACACCCCGCCGTCGAGCAACTGCCAGCTGCGCTCCCAATGGTCGCGGGCCTTGTCGGTGGCGGGGGCCTCGGGGATCAGCATGAAGTCCTCGACCCAGACCTCGTCCACCGCGCGCGGCATCAGCACCATCAGGTTGATGTAATCGGGGCTTACGGCGAGCACGGCGCCGGGAAACATCTGGTAGGTATAGGTGATCGCACCGCGCAGGGTGGGCCAGTCCTCCGACTCGAGTGCGGCGATGCTCGCGGCACGTCCCACCGCCGAGCGCTGGTGCGGCCCGATGCGGTCGGCGGCGGAGACGCCGTCCTGGAAGAAGGGGGCGATGCTGCCGGCGTGGAGGCGCTGGATATGGTAGCTCTCCAGGAAGGCGTCCATCACCAGCTTCCAATTGGCCGGCACGCGGTGGGTGCGCCGGCGGAAGCAATGCTGGCCCGCAAGATCGAACGCGGCGAAATCCTCCGCCAGCGTGCCGGCATGGGTGAAATCGGCGGCTTCGTCGAAGGCGAACCAGATCAGCCCGCCGGCCTCGTGGGTGGGCAGGCGGCGCAGCGCGAACGCGGCCCTGTCGAGGCCGGGAAACGCCTCGGCCCGGGGTATCCCGGCGAGGCGGCCGTCGAGCGTGTAGCTCCAGGCGTGATAGGGGCAGACGAGGCGGGGGGCGGTGACCGCGTCGCACCCTTCCACCAGCCGCGTGCCGCGATGGCGGCAGACGTTGAGGAAGACATGCGCCGCGCCCTGCTTGTCGCGCGTGATCAGCAGCGGCTTGCCGAAACCGTCGTGCGGGACGGCCATACCGGGCTCGGGCAGCAAGGCTGAGGGCGCGAGGACGAGCGGAGCGCGATCGAAGATACGCGCGCGCTCGGCGGCGAAGCGTTCGGAGCTGGTATAAACGCTCGCGTCGACGTGCCTTATCGGGCCCGCACCGACGTCGCCGCCTTGCGCCAGCATCGCCGCCAGCGCGCGCTGGCCCTGGGTCGGTGCGTTCATGGCTATCCTCTCCCGAATTTTCGGCTAGTTTCGCGCCTCCATGCCGAACCAACAAGCCCCCATCGCGGCGAACGACCGCGCCAGCACCTTCTATGTCCTCGCCCAGGCGGCGCTTGTCGCAGGGCTCTTGCTGCTGGCGGTGCCTTGGGTGCGCATCGGCGGCGCGGTACTGCCGGGCTATGGCTTCGCGGCGGGCTGGAGCGACGGCGCCGCCAAGCTCGCGCCGTCGATGACCTTCCTGCTCGGCCTGCTCGCGCTGGGCGCAACGCTGGTGCTGAGCATCGCCTGGCGCCGTCGGGGCGGGGCGAGCCTGCTCGTCGCCGGAAGCCTCGTCGGCGCGGCGCTGCTGGCGCTCGCGGTGCTGTTCACGCTGTTCTCGCCGCCCAAGTCGCTGGTGGGGGCGCCGCTCTCGCTCGACTGGGGCGGCGGCGCTGCGCTCGCGGCGTTCGTCGCGGCATTCCTCCTCGCCAAAACGGCGGCGCCGGCGGACTGGCGCGCGGACCTGCCCGAGGGTGTGCGGCCCTATTTCGCAAAGGGGCCGCTCGCCTCCTTCGCGCTCGGCGTCTCGTCGGGCTTCCCGTTCGCGATGATCGGAGCGACCCTCACCACGCGGCTTGCGCAGACCGGCATCGACAAGTCGACCGTCACCGCGTTCACGCTCGCCATCCTCGTCTACAACTTCAAGTTCCTCTGGGCGTGGATCGTCGACAGCGTGCCGATCCCGGTCCTCGGGCGACTGGGCCAGCGCGTCTCGTGGCTCATCGTGGCCGGCCTGCTGGTGGTCGCGGCGACCATCAACCTCGCGCTGGTCGTGCCCGATCCGGCGAACATCTGGCCGACGGTCACCGCGGCGGTGCTGATGGGCGCGGCGGGCGCCACCTATGACATCGTCATCGACGGCTACCGCATCGAAGTGCTCCAGCCGCACGAGCTCGGCTATGGCTCGGGCATGTCGCAATATGGCTGGCGGATCGGCTCGGTTGCGGCGGGTGCGATCGCGCTGGTCGTGGCGGGGCAGGCGGGCTGGACCGCAGGTTATGCCGCCTGCGCCGTGTTCGCGCTGCCCGCGATCCTCACCGGCCTGATCGTCGGCGAGCCCGCGCGGCACCGCGCGCCTGCCGAGCGGCGCAGCATCGCGACGGTGGCGCGAGGCATCTGGGGACCGTTCGTCCAGTTCTTCGCTCGCGAGGGCGCGCTGATCGTGCTGCTGTTCATTCTGGTCCACAAGATCGGCGACACGCTGGCCAACCTCACCTTCCGGCTGCTGTTCAACGATCTCGGCTTTTCCAATGACGAGATCGCCTTCTACGACGTGTCGCTGGGCTTCCTCGCGTACATGCTCGGCATCTTCCTCGGCGGCGTGCTGTATGCGCGGATGGGGATGAAGCGATCGGTGATGCTGAGCCTGATCCTGATGGCCGTCTCCAACCTCAGCTTCGCGGCGCTCGCGGCGGCGGGGCATTCCAACCTCGGACTGGCGGGCGCGATCGGCTTCGAGAACATCGCCAGCGGCGTCGGCGGGGTGGTGGTGATCGCCTATTTCTCGGCGCTGACCGACCTGCGCTTCACCGCGTCGCAATATGCGCTGATCTCGGCGGGCGCGAGCATCGTCGGCCGGTTCATCACCGGCACGACGGCGGGCAGCCTGATCGAGGCGATGGGCTATGCGAATTTCTACCTGTTCACCACCGTCATCGCGCTGCCGGGCGTCGCGCTCTACTGGTGGATGATGCGCAGCGGGCTGGTCGACCGCTCGATCGGCAGCGCGGGCCAGGCGCGCTAGGCGCTCACGGCTCCAGCGGCAGCGCCAGGTCGGCGAAGCTCTGCGCCAGCGCGTGCGCGGTCGGCAGCAGGCCGGTGGCGTCGCGCACGCCGATCAGGTCGGCGAGCAGCAGCGCGGCGGCGTGCGGGTTGGTGCGGACCTTGCCCAGCGCGCCGATCAGCGCCGCCTCGGACGCGGTCATGCGCGGGCAGCACCAAGGGGCAATCTGCACCGGGCCCGTGGCCATGGCCGACATCTCGTGCATCAGCGCGCGGAGCAGCATCAGCGGCCGACGAAAACCCTTGCCGAACGCGACCAGGAAGGCGTGCGCGGTGCTGGCGTCGTGCAGTCCGTTGCCGCCGGTCTGGCGGACGCCGAACAGCAGCAGCCGCACGCCCGGATCCTCGGGCTGGAGCTGGGGCAGGGCGGTGACGAGGGTCTGGACGGACGGCTGCATGTGATTCTCCGATGGGCGTCGGAGCAATCATCGCATTCTGTTATTAATAGTCAATCGCAATAAGGCAGGTTGCGGCGTCAGTCGGGCAATTCGCCGTTCGCCTCCAGCACCACGCCCGCCAGATAGAGCGAGCCGAGGATGAGGACGGCGCTCGGCGTGGCTCCCGCGATGCGTGCTGCAATGAGGTGGAGCGCGGCGGGAACGTTCTCGGCGGTACCGGTAACGGGCACCCCAAGCCGCGCGACCAGCGCCGCAAGCTCGGCAGGTGCATGATGGGCATGGCCGGGGACGGGCACCGTGGTCACGCTCGCCAGCCGGCCGGCGAGGGGGGCGATCAGGCCCTCCGGGTCCTTGTTGGCGAGCATGCCCAGCACGAGGTGGCAGGGGCGGTCGGCAGCAACCGCGGCCACCGTTCCCGCGATCGCAGCGCCCGCGGCGGCGTTGTGGCCGCCGTCGAGCCAGACCGGCGTGCCGGCCGGGAGCAGCGCGGTCAGCGGGCCCTCGCCAAGCCGCTGCATCCGCGCCGGCCAGAGGGCGCCGGTCGCCGCAGCGGCGAGCGCGGTATCGGGGATGGCGACCGCGTTCTGGTGGCGCAGCATCGCGATCGCGAGCGCGAGATTGCCGGGCTGGTGCGGGCCGGACAGCGTCGGCAGCGGCGTTGTCACCGCGCCGTTTGCGTCGCGGTAGGTGAGCTGGTCGCCCTCCACCGCATAGTCCCATGCCGCGCCCTGGGCGAGCACCGGCACGCCCGCAGCGGCCACCACTTCGGCGATCTCGGGAGCATAGCGCATCGTCACCAGCGGCACGCCCGGCTTGGCGATGCCGGCCTTCTCGCGCGCGATCTGCGGCAGCGTGTCGCCGAGGAACGCCTGATGGTCGATGCCGAGCTGCGCGATGCCGGTGGCGATCGGCGCGGGAACCACGTTGGTGGCGTCCAGCCGCCCGCCCAGTCCGACTTCGATCACGCAGGCATCGGCCGGCGTACGCGCGAAGGCAAGGAAGGCGGCGGCGGTCGTGACTTCGAAGAAGCTCGCGCCGATGTGGCCGCCGGCGTCGAGCACCTCGGCGAGCAGCGGGGCGAGAGCGTCGTCGTCGATCAGCGTGCCGGCGAGGCGGATCCGCTCGTTGAAGCGGACGAGGTGCGGGCTGGAATAGACATGGACGCGCAGGCCGGCGGCTTCGAGCGCGGCGCGGAGGAAGGCGCAGGTGGAGCCTTTGCCGTTGGTCCCGGCGACATGCAGCACCGGCGGCAGGCGGAGATGCGGGTTGCCGACGCGCTCCAGCAGCCGGGTGATCCGCTCGAGACCAAGGATGTCGGCGCCGGGGGAGAGCAGGGTCAGCCGGTCGAGCTGGCGCTGGACCGCAGGGTTTTTGGAAATAGCGAAGTCTGCCATGGCACACTTTTAAGCCCCTCCTCGTTTGAGGAGGGGTTGGGGTGGAGGGATTCCAGTACGAACATTGGTCTCGGTGAGACACGGCCCCACCCCAACCCCGCATCAGGTGAACAGCGCCCCGCGCTGTTCAGGTGCTGCCCGGGGCGCAGCACCGACCTGATGCGCCTGAAGGGGAGGGGCTAGAGTGAAGCATTACGCCGCCGCGCGCGCCTCGCAGAGCAGGCCGATCAGCTGGCCGAGCGTGTCGCGCAGGTCGCGGCGGTGCGTCACCATGTCGACCAGGCCGTGGTCGCGATAATATTCGCTGGTCTGGAAGTCGTCGGGCAGCTTCTCGCGGATCGTGTTCTCGATCACGCGGCGGCCGGTGAAGGCGAGGGTGGCGCCCGGCTCGGCGATCTGGACGTCGCCCAGCATCGCATAGGCCGCCATCACCCCGCCCGAGGTCGGATCGGTCAGCACGACGATGTAGGGCAGGCCGGCATCGTGGAGCATCTCGATCGCCACGGTGGTGCGGGGCATCTGCATCAGGCTGAGAATGCCTTCCTGCATGCGGGCGCCGCCCGAGGCGGTGAACACGATATAGGGCGCCCGCGCCGCGATCGCGGTCTCCACACCGGCGATGAACGCCTCGCCGACGGCCTGGCCCATCGATCCGCCCATGAAGGCGAAGTCCTGCACGCCGATCACCGCCTTGTGGCCGTGGATCGTGCCGCTGGCGTTCTGGAACGCGTCCTGCTCACCGGTGCTCGCCCGCGCTGCCTTGATCCGTGCCGTATAGGGCTTGGAGTCGCGGAACTTCAGCGGGTCCTCGGCGACCTTGGGGCTGGGCAGCAGGGTGAACTTGCCCTCGTCGAACAGCTGCTCGAACCGCTTGGTCGCGCCGATGCGATCGTGGAAATCGCAATGCGGGCAGACATTCTGGTTCTCCTCGAATTCCTTCATGAAGACCATCTGTCCGCATCCCTTGCACTTGTGCCAGAGATTGTCGGGGCTCTCCTCGCCACGGGTGGTGACATAGGCGAGCGCGTTGCGGACGCGCGTAATCCAGCTCATGCGACTTCCTTGCGTGCGGCGACCAGCGCCGTCTTCAGCGTAGCGATATAGGCACGGACGGGCTCCGCCGCATCCGCGCCGTGGCGGCCGACCAGCTCGACGATCGCGCTGCCCACGACGACCCCATCGGCAACGCGGCCGATGGCGGCGGCCTGTTCGGGAGTGCGGACGCCGAAGCCCACCGCGATCGGCAGGTCGGTCGCGGCCTTGAGGCGGGCGACCGCCGCTTCGATCGAGGCCGTGGCGGCCTGCTGCAGCCCGGTGATCCCGGCGACCGAGACATAATAGAGGAACCCCGAGGCGCCCTCCAGCACCGCCGGCAGCCGTACCGCATCGGTGGTGGGCGTGGCGAGGCGGACATTGCCGAGCCCGGCGGCGCGGAGCGCTTCGCCCAGGCTGTCGTCTTCCTCGGCGGGAATGTCGACGCAGATCACGCCGTCGACGCCGGCGTCGCGGGCGGCATTGGCGAACCATTCGGGCCCGCGGCGCGTCATCGGGTTGGCATAGCCCATCAGCACCAGCGGCACGTCCGGATGGCGCGCGCGGAACGCGGCGGCGACGGCGAGCACGTCCGCCGTGGTGGTGCCGGCGGCGAGGCTGCGCAGGTTCGCCGCCTGGATCGCCGGGCCGTCCGCCATCGGATCGGTGAACGGCATGCCGAGCTCGATCACGTCGGCGCCGCCCGCGACGAGCGCGTCGAGGATCGCCGCGGTCGCGCCCGGCGTCGGATCGCCGGCGGTGACGAAGGTCACCAGCGCGGCGCGACCCTGATCGGCGGCGCGGGCAAAGGCGTTGGCGAGCCGGGTCACATCTTCACTCCCAGGGCATCGGCCACCGTGAAGATGTCCTTGTCGCCGCGACCGCAGAGGTTGGCGAGGATCACCTTGTCGCGCGGCATCGTGCGGGCGACCCTGGCGACCGCGGCGATCGCATGGCTCGGCTCGAGCGCGGGGATGATACCCTCGGTGCGGCAGAGCAGCTGGAAGGCGTCGAGCGCCTCGGTGTCGGTCACCGCCGTATAGTCGACGCGGCCGATGTCGCGCAGCCAGGCGTGCTCGGGGCCGATGCCCGGATAGTCGAGCCCCGCCGAGATCGAATGCGCCTCGGTGATCTGGCCGTCCTCGTCCTGCAGCAGATAGGTGCGGTTGCCGTGGAGGATGCCCGGCGCGCCGCCGGCGAGGCTGGCGGCGTGGCGCTTGTCGAGCCCTTCGCCCGCAGCCTCGACGCCGAGCATCTTCACGTCCGCATCGTCGAGAAACGGATGAAACAACCCGATCGCGTTCGACCCGCCGCCGATCGCGGCGACCAGCAGGTCGGGCAGCTTGCCGGTGCGTGCCAGCATCTGCGCGCGCGCCTCGCGGCCGATCACCGACTGGAAGTCGCGGACCAGCTCCGGATAGGGGTGCGGGCCGGCGGCGGTGCCGATGATGTAGAAGGTGTCCTCGACGTTCGCGACCCAGTCGCGCAGGCCCTCGTTCATCGCGTCCTTGAGAGTCGCCGCGCCCGAGGTGACCGGCACCACTTCGGCGCCGAGCAGCTTCATCCGGAACACGTTGGGCTGCTGCCGCGCCACGTCGGTCGCACCCATGTAGATGACGCAGGGAAGGCCGAAGCGCGCGCAGACGGTGGCGGTGGCCACGCCGTGCTGGCCGGCGCCGGTCTCGGCGATGATCCGCGTCTTGCCCATGCGACGGGCGAGGAGGATCTGGCCGATGCAATTGTTGATCTTGTGCGCGCCGGTGTGGTTCAGCTCGTCGCGCTTGAACCAGACCTCCGCGCCCATGCCGTCGGGCGCGCTCTCGCGCAGCGCCTCGGTCAGCCGCTCGGCATAATAAAGCGGGCTGGGGCGACCGACATAATGTTCGAGCAAATCGTCGAACTCGGCCTGGAAGGCGGGATCGGCCTTGGCGGCGGTATATTCGCGCTCCAGGTCGAGGATCAGCGGCATCAGCGTCTCGGCGACGAAGCGTCCGCCGAACTGGCCGAAATGCCCGCGGTCGTCGGGCTGGGCGCGGAAGGAGTTGGGTGCGTTCATGATCGGGCCACGGCTTTAAGGAAAGCGGCGATCTTGTCCACATCCTTGATGCCCGGCGCGGCCTCGATGCCCGAAGAGACATCCACCAGGCGGGCACCGGTGACGCGGATCGCCTCGCTGACATTGCCGGCGTCGAGCCCGCCGGAGAGGATCCAGGGCAGCGGGTGGGCGAAGCCGTCGAGCAGGGTCCAGTCGAAGCGCAGCCCGGTGCCGCCGGGGACCTTGGCGCCTTCGGGGGCCTTGGCGTCGTAGAGCAGCCAGTCGGCGGCGCCGCGAAAGGCAGCGGCGGGGACGAGATCGGCGCGGGTCTTCACCGCGAGCGCGGCCCAGGTCTCGCGGCCGGTGCGCGCCTTCACGGCGGCGGCGCGCTCGGGGCTGACCTTGTGGAGCTGGATCACGTCCAGCCGCCCGGCGGCAATCGCCGCGTCGAGCAGCGCATCGTCGGGATCGACGAACACGCCGACGCGGGCGACATGCCCCGGCACGCGCGCGGCAAGGCCCTGCGCCTTGTCGAGGCTCAGGTGGCGCGGGCTGGGCGGGAAGAAGACGAAGCCGATATGACTGGCCCCATCGGCTACGGCGGCGTCGAGCGTCTCGAGCGTGGACAGGCCACAGATTTTCGCGGTTGCGGGCATCGCTGCCCTGTAGGCGCTAGACCAGCTTCTTGGCCAGCACCGTCATGAACAGCGGCGGATCCAGCGGGATCGGGAAGTCGCAGCGCGCGCCGGTTTCGGCATAGCCGCGGCGCACATAGTAATCGATCAGCTTGCGGCGTTGCTCGATCACCGTCATCTCCATCCGCGTGCAGTCAAGGACGGTGCGGGCATGCGCCTCGGCGGCGGCGATCAGCTGGCGGCCGAGCCCCGCGTCCTGGCGCAGCGGATCGATGCAGAGCAGGCCCAGATAGGCCGTCCCGCCGCCCCGGTTCGCGACGTTGACGCAGCCGATCGCAGTCTCACCTTCCCAGGCGCCGAGCAGCACCTGCGCCGGATCTTCGACGATGGCGTTGAGGGTCGGCAGATCGGTGCGCGGGCCCTCGATCAGGTCGGCCTCGTGCGTCCAGCCCTGGCGGGCGGTTTCGCCGCGATAGGCGCGCTCGATCACGGGGTGGATCGCCGGCAGGTCGGCAGTGGTGGCGGGGCGGATGGTAGGAGCCATGGTCCCCTTGGGGGAGGGAGGGGACCCGCTGCCGGAGGCAGTGGGGAGGGTGAGGGGGGCCTTGCGGCGAGTTACAAGGTCGACGCGATCGCTCGCGCGGCCGCGTCCGGATCCTCGGCCTGGGTGATCGGCCGCCCGATCACCAGGATCGACGCCCCGGCATCGACCGCGCTGCGCGGCGTGACCACGCGCTTCTGGTCGCCGACATGCGCATCGGCAGGCCGTACACCGGGAACGACGAAGAAGCCGTCCTTCCACGCCGCATGCGCCGCCTTCACCTCTTCGCCCGAGCAGACGATGCCGTCGACACCCGCTGAACGGGCGAGCTCGGCGAGCCGCATCACCTGCTCGTGCGGATCGGGCTTGAGGCCGATCGACGTCATGTCGTTGCCGTCGAGGCTGGTCAGCATCGTCACCGCGACGACCTTGGTGCCCTCGGGCGCGGCCGCCTTGGCGTCCTCCAGCATCGCCCGGCCGCCGGCGGCATGCACCGTCAGGATCGCCGGATTGAGCGGCCGCAGCGCCTGGATCGCCTTGGCGACGGTGTTGGGAATGTCGTGAAACTTGAGGTCGAGGAAGATCGGCACGCCGATCTCGGCCATCTCGTGCACGCCGTGGCGGCCGTTCGCCATGAAGAATTCAAGGCCCAGCTTGATCCCGCCGACATGGTGGCGGACCTTCTGGGCGAGCGCCTTGGCCTTTTCCAGCTCGGGCGTGTCGAGCGCGACATAGATGCGGCTGCTCATGCGCGCGGCTCCTCGATGGCGACGGGCTCGGCAACCGGCTCGAAGCGCGGGGCGGGGGTGGCGGGGATGGCGCGCAGGTCGGCGAGCGCCCGCTCCAGCCCGGCGAAGCGCTGCCGCATCCGCCAGCGCAGCGTCTGATAGGCGACCAGCATCGGCAGGAAGCCGGCGAGGAACACGACGATCAGCAAGAGCGGCAGGCTGATATCGGCGACGAGACCGCCCCAGAGCTGGATGCTCACGCGCTGCTCACCATTGTAGATCACGAACCCGGCGATCACGCCGCCGAGCAGGAGCCACAACAGCACCTTCAGAAACCGCATTCCGCTCCCTTCCTGGCAAATTCTGCGCGCCTTCTAGGCCCGAGCGGGCCCGCTTGCCAAGGCTCAGCCGATTTCGGCGCGCAGTTCGGCGATCAGCCCGGGGATTGCGGTGAGGGCGGGGGCCTCCTCGTCGAGGATCGCGTGGAAGGCGCGGCGCTTGAGGGTGGCGATCTGCTCGGCATCGGGGCGCGCTTCCCGGTCGAGCGTGGACAGCACGATGTCGATCAGCCGGTCGGCGCCGTTGAGGCGACCCCAGAGATAGTCGTTTTCGCGGTACGCGCGGCTGAAGAACGCGCCGAAATTGTTGAACTGGTTGCCCTTGAGCATCGCCGCGACGCCGCCGGTGCGGATCGCCTTGGCGTCCTCGGGTGAGATCCGGTCGACGCGGATCGGGTCGAACTCGTCCATGCCTTCGCCCTGGAGCAGCGGCAGCGTCGCGATGTCGAAGAAGGGGAAGCCGAGATAGGCGAGCAGCATCGGCCGCCGCAGCTCCTTCGACAGCGCGCTGAACCCGGCGGAGAGCACCTCATCAGTCTGCCGGTCGAGCGCGCGGAGCTGCATGCGCTCGGCAAGCGTGTCGAGCACCATGGCGGGATCGCCCGCCAGCTTGTCCTGGAGATCGGCGAAGGTGTCCGAGCGCTTGAGCTCGAGATAGGCGGCGAGCGCGCCGTAGATCGCGTCCCGCATCGGCCGCATCGCGCCCCGCGGGGCGGACTGCTCGAGTTCGGCGAGTCGCCGGGCGAGCAGTCGCAGGCGGCGGATGCGGAAGCCGAGGTCGTGGCCGCGCAGGAAGTCGAGTGCTTCGGGCGAGGCGCCGCCGGGCAGCGACGCGCCGAAGCGGTCGGCCCCGCGCGTCCGCACCGTTTCGCGCAGCCGGCGTCCGAGCGAGCGGAGCCGCGATCCGTCCTGCTGTCCGGCAAGCGCCTGGAGCAGGCGCGCGGTCCGGTCGATCGCGCCGTCGACCTTGAGCAGCGCATAGGCGGTATGGCCGTAGCCCGCCTTCGCCGCGGCAGCGACCTGCGCGCGCTTGCGCCACGCAGCGAGCCGCTTGGGCGTCGGGTAATCGAGCCACAGCGTATAGCCGAACAGCGACTCGACCTGCGCCTCCACCTCGGCGCGGATCTCGGAGACGATCGCGAGCATCCGCTCGATCCGGTCCGAGCGGGCGGCGATCGCGTCGAGATTGTCGCGGATCGGCTGCTTGCGCGGCAGTTCGGACAGCGCGCCGATCAGGGTGGAGAAGAAGCCGGGGCGCTCGCGGCGCGGGCCGTAGAAGTCGAACCGCATGTCCGGCGTGGGATCGAGGAAGACGAAGCGACGGTCGACCTGGCGGCGGGCAGGGCGCTCGCGCAGCGCCTCCATCGCCGGGCCGAACGGCGCGTTGGCCAGCACCGATCCGTCGATCAGCACGGCTTTCTCGGCGCGGCTCTCCGCCCATTGCTCGGGCAGCGCGCGCTGCAGGAAAGCGTCGCGTCCCGCCCAGGCCTCGCCGCGATCGGCGAGCACCTTGTCGAGCTCCTCCACCATCAGCGGCGGGAAGGCACCGGGGAAGCTGGAGGTCGCGCGGGCGGCAAAGCCCAGCGCGGCGGGATGGGCGATGCCGGTACCGCGGCCGTGATCGGTGAAGCTGAAGACGAGGCGATGCTCGGTCTCCACCACTTCCGGGGGCGTGTTGAGCCGCAGCGTCTCGGCATGGCCGCGGAAATCGGTGGCGGTGACGAACAGGTCAAGCGGCTGGCCTTCGGGCAGCAGCCGGCGCTCGGCCGGGCCCTGGGCCATCTTGTCGAACGCGGCGAGCAGCGTCTTGAGCAATTGCTCGCCGCCGAAGGGCGGCTCGAACCAGCGCGAGCGGACGAAGCGTTCGAGCTTTTCGCGCACCTCAGCGCGTGCCCCGGCCTCCACCGTTTCCTCGACGCCATGCTCGCGGTTGGAGAGCATCCAGGCGATCGGCTTGGCCCAGATCTTGGCGAAGCGGTGCGACGGCCCCTGGCTCGGCGCGAGCAGCGCGTCGACATCGGCATGGTCGAGCCACATCGCCGTCAGCGGGTCGAGCGACTGGCCGGTGGCGATCGCCTGGGCGAGGAACACCGCGTTGATCCCGCCGGCACTGGCACCCGACAGGATGTCGACCAGCACGCGCAGGTTGAGCCCGCTGCGCTCACGAATGTCCTCGATGAGCGCGCGATAGACGCTGTGGAGCGGGGTGCCCTCGCGCTCGGCGCAGCTCGCGCGGGCGAGGTGCCACACCTCCTTGGTGATGCCGTGCATGTACACCGCCAGGCTGATCCCGCCATAGCAGACCAGCGCCAGCCGCAGTTCCTTTTCCTGCGTCTCCTGCATCAGCGGTGCCGCACCTCCGCCCAGACGGGGAGGTGGTCGGAGGCGGTGCGCGCCGCCAGGCTGTGGTGCACCCCGGCATCGCCGAACGCCAGTTCGGGCGAGGCCATGATCCGGTCGAGTCGCGCCATCGGGCGGCGCGCGTGGAAGCTCTTGCCGGTGGCGGCGAAGGCGAAATGCTGGGCGAAATCGCGCAGGCAGCCGCGCTCGGCGCTCCATTCGTTGAGATCGCCCATCATCACCGTCGGCATCGGCGGGAGGTCCGCCAGCTGGGTGAGGATCGCATGCGCCTGGCGCCGGCGCCACAGGCCGGACAGATCGAGGTGCATGCCGAGGACGCGCAGCTTCTGTCCCTGGATGCGGAGGTCGGCCATCACCGCGCCGCGCGGCTCCAGCGTCGGCAGATGGAGTGCCGCGCAGCCGAGGATCTCGGCTTCCTTGCGGACCAGCAGCGCGTTGCCGTGCCAGCCCATCGATCGCGCGCGCATGCCGAATTGCACCGGCTTCCAAGGGCTGTGCTCGGCGAGCAGGCTTTGGGTGAGCACCGCCTCGCGCGCGCCGAAGCGGCGATCGGCCTCCTGCAAGGCGATCACGTCGGCGTCGACCTCGAGCAGAACCTCGAGCGTCCTCTCCGGTCGGCGTCGTCGGTCGGTGCCGATCGACTTCCGCATGTTATAGCTGGCGACCTTGATCATCCGCGCCCCTTATCGGCGCGGGCACTATGGCAGCACAAGTCTCAATAACCCGTTTCGCCCCGTTCGCGCTGGCCTGCCGCCGCTTCGGCCGCGGCGAGCAGGCTGCGGCCGGTGGCCTCGGCGGCCTCGGGGGTCATCGCGACGGCGACGCCGTTGGGGCCGTCGAGCAGCACGAGCCCGAGTTCGGCGGTGGCGATCCCGCCTTCTTCCTCCGGCGTGAGCGCCGAGTCCTTGGCCATGTCGGTCATTTCCCCTTGTTCGGTATGAACGAGGATGAACGCGGGATGACGGCCAAATATCCGCGGCGTGTCAGTCGCGGAGCCAGTCGGCGAGCGTTTTGGCGTAGAGTTTGTGCTCCTCCGCCAGAACGCGCGCGGCAAGGCTGTCCGCGGTGTCGCCCGGGAGGATTGGGACCCGCGCCTGGCCGAGCACCTCGCCACCGTCGAGTTCCTCGGTGACGATATGGACCGAAGCGCCCGCCTCGGCGTCGCCGGCCGCGATCGCGCGGGCGTGGGTATCGAGGCCCTTGTACTTGGGCAGCAGCGAGGGGTGAATGTTGACGATCCGCCCGCGCCAGCGCGCGACGAAATCGTCGGACAGCAGCCGCATATAGCCGGCAAGCGCGATCGCCTCGACGCCTGCCGCGCGCAGTGCGGCGTCGATCTTCGCCTCGTACTCGGCCTTGGGCATGCCCTTGGGGCTCTGCGCGAAGGTCGGCACGCCGCGCTCGGCGGCCCAGGCGAGCCCGGCCGCTTCCGGCTTGTCGCTGGCGACCAGCGCGACGGTGTAGGGGCAGTCCGGCGCCGCGGCGGCCTCGACCAGCGAGGCCATGTTCGATCCGCGGCCCGAGATCAGGATGCCGAGTCGCTTCTTCGGACTTGAGGCGCCGGCAGACGCCTCACCCATGGTGCGTGGCGCTCCATGGCGCACGCGCGCTCCAGGTCTCGTCGCCGCCGACCACGGTGCAGCCGCGCTCGCCGGCTTCGATCGTCCCGATGGTGAACACCGTCTCGCCCGCCGCGGTCAGCGCCGCCGACACCGCCTCGGCCTGGTCGGCGGCGACCACCGCGACCATGCCGATGCCGCAGTTGAAGGTACGCGCCATCTCTTCGGGCTCGATATTCCCCTGCGCCTGCAGGAACGCCATCAGCCGCGGCAGCGGCCAGGCATCGGCGTCGATCCGGGCATGGGTGCCCTTGGGCAGCACGCGGGGGACATTCTCGAGCAGGCCGCCGCCGGTGATGTGGGCGAGGCCGTGGATCGTGCCCTTGCGGAGTTCCGGCAGCAGGCTGGCGACATAGATGCGAGTCGGCGCCATCAGCGCGTCGATCAGCAGCCGCTCCTGGTCAAACAGCGCCGGGCGATCGAGCTTCCAGCCCTTGTCCGCCGCGAGTCGCCGCACCAGCGAGAAGCCGTTCGAATGCACGCCGTTCGAGGCGAGGCCGAGCAGCACGTCGCCGGGCGCGATCTTCTTGCCGTCGAGCAGCCGGTCGCGCTCGACCGCGCCGACGCAGAAGCCCGCCAGGTCATAGTCGCCGTCGGCGTACATGCCCGGCATCTCGGCGGTCTCGCCGCCGATCAGCGCGCAGCCGGCCTGGCGGCAGCCCTCGGCGATTGAGGCAATGACCCGCTCGGCGACCGCGTTGTCGAGCTTCCCGCTCGCATAATAATCGAGGAAAAACAGCGGCTCGGCGCCCTGCACGATCAGATCGTTGGCGCACATCGCGACGAGGTCGATGCCGACGCCGTCATGATGGTTGTGCTCGATCGCCAGCTTCAGCTTGGTGCCGACGCCGTCGTTCGCGGCGACCAGCAGCGGATCGGTGAAGCCCGCCGCCTTCAGGTCGAAGATGCCGCCGAAGCCGCCCAGATCGGCGTCCGCGCCGGCGCGCCGGGTGGAACGGGCAAGCGGGCCGATCGCGCGCACCAGCGCATTGCCCGCCGCAATCGAAACGCCCGCCTGGGCATAGGTGTAAGGGCCATGGGCCGCCTTGGTCTCGCTCATGGGAGAGCGCCCTAGCCACAACGCGCTTGGATTTCCACGCCCGGTTCGCCAAAAGGGCGCCCGCATGCAGTTTCGCCGTCCCAAAACCGTCCTTGGCGCCCTTTCGGTGCTCGCGCTCGCCGGTGCGGGCATCATGGCGGCACGCGGGCAGGGCGGGGCGCCCGCCGGGCCGGTGGGGGCCGCCGGCAGCTTCGAAGTGAGCGGCGTGAAGGTCGACGTCTCGGGCAAGAGTGCCGAGATCGCGCGCCAGGGCGGCTGGCGGATCGCGCAGCGCAAGGGCTGGTCGATGCTGTCGCAGCAGCTCACCGGCAAGCCAGGGTCGCTGTCCGATTCGGCGCTGGACGCGATCGTCACCGGCATCGTCGTCGAGCGCGAGCAGATCGGGCCCAACCGCTATATCGCGAGCCTCGGCGTGCAGTTCGATCGCGCCAAGGCGGGCTCGATCCTGGGCGTGTCGATCGCGGTCACCCATTCGCCGCCGATGCTGCTGGTGCCGCTGCAATATTCGGGCGGCGTCGGGCAGGTGTTCGAGCGCGACACCGCCTGGGCGCGCGCCTGGAACCGGCTGCGCGCCGCGGGCAGCACGATCGACTATGTCCGCCTGCGCGGCACCGGCGCGGACAAGCTGCTGGTCGATACCGGGCAGACGCTCCGCCATGGCCGCAACTGGTGGCGGACGATCCTCGACCAATATGGCGCGGTCGACATGCTCGTCGCCGAGGTGCAGCTGCGCCGCGACTATCCGGGCGGGCCGATCGTCGGCATCTTCTCGGCGACGCACGGCCCGGACAAGGATCCGATTACCAGTTTCGCGCTGCGGATCGACAATGGCGACGCGATCGACGCGCTGTTCGACACCGCCGTCGCGCGCATCGACAAGGCCTATCAGGCGGCGCTGGCCGACGGCCGGCTCCATACCGACGCGGTGCTCGCCGCGCGGCCGCCGGTGGCGCAGCCGGCCGCGCCGGCACCCGAGGAAGTGCCGCTGCCGACGCCGCTGCCGAGCGTCGAGACCACGCCGGGCGCCACCGCCGCGACCACGTCGCTGTCGGTCCAGGTCGAGACGCCCAATGCCGCCGCGGTCAACGCGTCCGAAAGCGCGGTGCGCGGCGTGCCGGGTGTGCGCAGTGCCACCACCACCAGCCTCGCGCTGGGCGGGATCTCGGTGATGCGCGTCGCGTTCGACGGATCGCAGGCTGCGCTGCGCGCCGCGCTCGAGTCGCGCGGCTGGAGCGTGCAGGAAGGGCCGGGCGTGCTCCGCATCCGTCGCGGGGCCGCGCCGCAGGCATCGCCGACCCCCAAGGCGCAATGAGCCAGCTTCGCCTGCCGCTGGGGCTGCCCGAGGCGAGCGAGACGGACTTCCTGGTCAGCGACTCGAACGCCCGCGCCGTCCAACAGCTCGAACATTGGGCGACCTGGCCCGTCATGGCCGCGCTGCTGGTGGGCCCGCGAAAGTCCGGCCGCAGCCTGCTCGCGCGGATCTTTGCCGCCAAGAACGGCGCGACGATCATCGACGATGCCGAGCGCGCCGACGAGGCCGACATCTTCCATGCCTGGAACGACGCCCAGGGCGCGCGTCGCCCGCTGCTGATCGTCGCCGACGCCGCGCCGCCGCTCTGGGAGGTGACGCTGCCCGATTTGCGCTCGCGCCTCGCCGCCTCGCCGTTGCTCGAGATCGGCCCGCCCGACGACGCGCTGATCCCGCTGCTGCTCGAACGCGCCTTCACCCGGCACCTGCTCCACGCGACCCCGGCCGTGATCGCCTGGATCGCCAGGCGGATCGAGCGCAGCCATGTCGCCATCCTGCGCGTTGCCGACGTGCTGGAGATGGAGACCGACGGCCGTTTGTCGATCCCGGTGGTGAAGACTACACTCCAGGCTGCAAGCCTTTTGACGCATTCCGACGATAGCGAGAGCGAATGACCGAATCCGCCGCACCCGCGACCATCGCCCCCGCCGATCCCACCGAAGCACGCTATTTCAACCGCGAGCTCTCCTGGCTGGCCTTCAACCGCCGCGTGATGGAAGAGGCGTGCAACCCCGCGCATCCGCTGCTGGAGCGGCTGCGCTTCCTCTCCATCTCGGGGAGCAATTTCGACGAATTCTTCATGGTCCGCGTGGCGGGCCTGATGGGCCAGCAGCTGCAGAATATCGACACCCGCTCGGCCGACGGGCTCACCCCGGCGCAGCAGCTGGAGGCGATCTCGGCCGAAGCCGCGACGCTTGCCGACGAGCAGCAGGCAGTGTGGGTGGACATTCGCGCACAGCTTGCGGTGGCGAACATCTTCGTGCTCGAAGCCGATGCGATCGAGGGCGAGACCGAACAATGGCTCGCCAATCACTTCCGCGAGCAGATCTTCCCGATCCTGACCCCGCAGGCGCTCGATCCCGCCCACCCGTTCCCGTTCATCCCCAATCAGGGATCGAGCGTGATCTTCAACCTGCTGCGCAAGTCCGATCGCGAGCCGATCCAGGAACTGGTGATGTTGCCGACGACGCTCAAGCGCTTCGTCCGCCTGCCAGGCAGCCCGGCGCGCTACGTCGCGATCGAGACGCTGATCAAGCATTTCTGGGGGCTGCTCTTCCCCGGCTACGAGATGCTCGCCGCCGCCACCTTCCGCGTACTGCGCGACAGCGACATCGAAATCGAGGAGGAGGCCGAGGATCTGGTCCTTACCTTCCGCTCGGCGATCAAGCGGCGTCGCCGTGGCCGCGTGATCCGTCTGGAGATGGAGGAGGGCATTGCCCCCGATCTCGAAGCGGTGCTCAAGGAAGAGCTGGGCGGCAGCGATGCGCTGCTCACCGAGACGGGCGGCTTTCTCGGCGTCGGCGACCTTTCGATGCTGGTCGACGAGGACCGGCCGGACCTGAAATTCACCCCCTTCTCCGCGCGCTTCCCCGAACGGATCCGCGAATATGGCGGCGATTGCTTCGCGGCGATCCGCGCCAAGGATATCATCGTCCACCACCCGTACGAGACGTTCGACGTCGTGCTCAGCTTCCTCCAGCAGGCGGCGGCGGACCCGGACGTGGTGGCGATCAAGCAGACGCTCTATCGCGCCGGCAAGCAGCCCGCGGTCATCAACGCGCTGATCGCCGCCGCCGAAGCCGGCAAGTCGGTCACCGCGGTGGTCGAGCTCAAGGCCAGGTTCGACGAGGAGCAGAACCTCTATTGGGCGACGGCGCTGGAGCGGGCGGGCGTGCAGGTCGTCTATGGCTTCATCGACTGGAAGACCCACGCCAAGGTCTCCATGGTCGTGCGCCGCGAGGGCGATCGCTATCGCACCTACTGCCATTTCGGCACGGGCAACTACCACCCGATCACCGCGCGCATCTACACCGACCTCAGCTTCTTCACCGCCGATCCGCGGATGGGACGCGATGCGGCGCAGATCTTCAACTACGTCACCGGCTATGTCGAACCGCAGCATCTGGAGCTGCTCGGCATCTCGCCGCGCGACCTCCGCAAGCGCCTCACCGCGCTGATCGAGGAGGAGATCGAGCATGTCCGCGCCGGGCGCCCGGGCACGATCTGGGCGAAGATGAACTCGCTGGTCGATCCGGCGATCATCGAGAAGCTCTATCAGGCCAGCGCTGCCGGCGTGCAGATCGAGCTGGTCGTGCGCGGCATCTGCTGCCTCCGCCCGGGCGTCGCGGGCATGAGCGAGAACATCCGGGTGAAGTCGATCGTCGGCCGCTTCCTTGAGCACAGCCGCATCTGGGCGTTCGGCAACGGCAAGGCGCTGCCCAATGACGGTGCCAAGCTGTATATCTCCTCCGCGGACTGGATGCAGCGCAACTTCGATCGCCGCGTAGAGTTCATGTTGCCGCTGCTCAACAAAACCGTGCACGATCAGGTGCTCGACCAGGTGATGGTCGCCAACCTGCTGGACAACGAACAGAGCTGGCTGCTCGCGCCCGACGGCCATTACGACCGGATCGTTCCGGGCGAAGACGGGGAATTCAACCTGCATCGCTATTTCATGACCAACCCCTCGCTTTCGGGCCGCGGCGCCGCCGTGGAGGCGCGCAAGCCCGTGCCCAAGCTGTCGCCGCGCAAGCGTCGCCTCGCGGCGAAGGGCGGCTGAGCGGGTGGCCACGGTCCTGTTCCGCAAGCCGCGCGCCCAGTCCGAAGGCGCCCGGCCGCGCACGGCGATCATCGATATCGGTTCCAATTCGATCCGCCTGGTCGTCTATGAAGGCCCGGCACGACTGCCCGCGATCCTGTTCAACGAGAAGGTGATGGCCGGACTCGGCAAGGGCCTGGCCGAGACCGGCGCGATCCATGCCGGCGGCCTTGCCAGCGCACGCGCCGCGCTCGGTCGGTTCGCCCTGCTCGCCCGCGAGATGCAGGTGAGCGAGCTGCGTACCGTCGCCACCGCCGCGGTGCGCGATGCCTCCAATGGCGGCGAGCTGATGGCGATGGCCAAGGCGCTCGACCTGGAGGTCGAGCTGCTCTCGGGCGTCGAGGAAGCGACCGCCGCCGGTCTGGGGGTGCTGTCGGGCATCCCCGAAGCCGACGGGGTCGTCGGTGATCTCGGCGGGGGCAGCTTGGAACTGGTTCGCGTCGTCGCCGGCACGGTGACCGACCGCGTCTCCTTCCCGCTCGGCGTGCTCCGCCTCGGCGCGATCCGCGCGCGGGGCAAGGGCGTGCTGGAGCGCGAGGTCACCCGTATGATCGAGGCGGCGGGCTGGAAGGGGCGGGGGAAGGGCCTGCCCTTCTACATGGTCGGCGGCTCGTGGCGCTCGCTCGCCAAGCTCGACATGCACCTCAGCAACTATCCGCTGCCGATCGTCCATCATTACTCGCTGGCAATCAACCGGGTCGAGGAACTCGGCCGCCGCGTCGAGGGCGCGACCAAGGCCGATCTCAAGACCGTTCCCGATCTGTCGAGCGCGCGCATTCCCTCGCTGGCCGATGCCGCCGCGCTGCTGGTGGCGGTGACCCGGCAGCTCGGCAGCACCGGGACGATCGTCTCTGCGTACGGCCTGCGCGAAGGCCTGCTGTTCCAGCGCCTCTCTGCCGAGGAGCGGCAGCAGGATCCGCTGATCGTCGCCGCGCGCGAGGAGGGCCAGCGCTCGGGGCGCTTCCCCGAGCATGGCGATCTGCTCGATGCCTGGCTGGCACCGCTGTTCCGCGACGGGCCGGAATGGTCGCGGCTGCGGCATGCCGCCTGCCTGCTCGCCGATGTGGGCTGGCGGGCCAACCCGGAATTCCGCGCCGAACGCGGCATGGAGATCGGGCTGCACGGCAATTGGGTGGGTATCGACGCCGCAGGTCGCGCGATGGTCGCGCAGGCGCTGTACACTTCGCTGGGGGGCGCGATCGACAGCCCCGCGCCCCTCGAACGGCTCGCTACGACCGAAGCCTTGGCCGAAGCCAAGCGCTGGGGGCTGGCGATGCGACTCGGCCAGCGGCTGAGCGGCGGCGTCGCGCGGCCGCTCAAGCGGTCGCGGCTGCGGCTGGAAGGGTCGTCGCTGGTGCTCAGCCTCGCCGATGGCGACGAGCCGCTCTATGGCGAGGCGGTGGAGAAGCGCCACCGTGCGCTGGCGCTGGCGATGGCGAAGGAGCCGGTGCTGGAGACGTGAACCTGGGCTCTACGCCGTCATCCCGGCGAAAGCCGGGATCCATTGGCCTAGCGCTCCCGGCTCCATCTGGAACGTAGAGGCTTCTGGATCCCGACTTTCGTCGGGATGACGGCTTAGAAGGTGCCCCCCTCAGGCCGCCAGCCAGTCCTTCAACGCCGCCCGCGCCCGATCGGTATACATCCGCTTGCGATCGGCCTTCTTGGTCCGCCCCTCGATCGGCGGGAACAACCCGAAATTGACGTTCATCGGCTGGTAGGTCTCGATCTCCGCCTCGCCGGTGATGTGCGACAGCAGCGCCCCCAGCGCCGTCTCGCGCGGCGGCGCGGGCAGGTCCACGCCGGCAATCTCCGCCGCGGCGAACCGTCCCGCCAGCATCCCGATCGCTGCGCTCTCGACATAGCCCTCGCAGCCGGTGATCTGCCCGGCAAAGCGGATATTGGGCGCACTCTTCAGCCGCAACGTGCCGTCGAGGAGTTCGGGCGAGCGCAGGAAGGTGTTGCGGTGCAGGCCACCCAACCGCGCGAACTCGGCATTCTCCAGCCCCGGGATGGTGCGGAACAGCCGTACCTGCTCGGCATATTTGAGCTTGGTCTGGAAGCCGACCATGTTCCACAAGGTGCCGCTGGCATTGTCCTGCCGCAGCTGCACCACCGCATAGGGCCAGCGCCCGGTGCGCGGATCGTCGAGGCCGACGCCCTTCATCGGGCCGTAGCGCAGCGTGTCGACGCCGCGCTCTGCCATCACCTCGATCGGCATGCAGCCTTCGAAGTAGGGGACGTTTTCCCACTCGCGGAACTCGGTCTTCTCGCCCGCCATCAGCGCGGCGTGGAATTCGAGATACTGCTCCTTGGACATCGGGCAGTTGATATAGTCCTTGCCCGAGCCCTTGTTCCACCGGCTCTGGAACCAGGCGGTCTCCATGTCGATCGACTCGCGGTGGACGATCGGGGCGATCGCATCGAAAAAGGCGAGGCTGTCCTTGCCGGTCGCGCGGCCGATGCTCTCCGCCAGCATCGGCGCGGTCAGCGGACCCGTCGCGATGATGGTGCGGCCCTCGGCGGGCAGCGAGTCGACCCGCTCGCGGACGATGGTGACGTTGGGGTGCGCCTCCAGCGCTGCGGTCACCCCGTCGGCGAAGCCGTCGCGGTCCACCGCCAGCGCCGAGCCGGCGGGCACCTTGTGGATGTCGCCCTGGGTGAGGATCAGCGAGCCGAGCGCGCGCATCTCCTGATGGAGCAGCCCGACCGCGTTGCTGTCGGCATCGTCCGAGCGGAAGCTGTTCGAGCAGACGAGCTCGGCCAGCCGGTCGCTCTGGTGCGCGGGGGTCATCTCGCCCGAACCGCGCATTTCGGAAAGGCGGACCTTATATCCCGCCTGGGCGAGCTGCCACGCGGCCTCCGAGCCGGCAAGCCCGCCGCCGATGATATGGATGTCGTGAGTCACGCAGCCGCCCATAGCGGCATGACGGCACGATGACAAAGGAGCGAGGATGCGAATCTACACGATCGGCTATGAAGCCACGACGATGGCCGAGTTCCTCGCTGCGCTGACCAGGGCGGGGGTGCAGCGGGTGATCGACGTCCGCGCGCTGCCGCTGTCGCGCCGCCCGGGCTTCTCCAAGTCGAGCCTTGCCGCGAGCCTGCGCGAGGCGGGGATCGACTATGTCCATCTCAAGCAGCTCGGCACCCCCAAGCGCGGACGCGACGCCGCGAAGAAGGGCGACGTGGCGACGCTGCGCGAAGTCTATGACGTCCAGCTCGGGCTGCCCGAGGCACAGGCGCAGGTCGCGCAGATGCGGGCGCTGGCGGCGGAGAAGCCGAGCGCCTTGCTCTGCTACGAACGCGATCCGTGCCATTGCCACCGGACGCTGCTGCTGGAAGCCGAAGGCGAGGGGGCGGAGGTGATCGACCTCTACGCCTGATCTCCCAAAAAGGCCGGGGCAGCCCCGTGGGACTGCCCCGTTTAGTTCGGGGAGAGTCGACGCGAGGGGGAACGAAACGCGTCGACAGGCAGTGATCTGCACGGCCCGTGTTGCAGCCGCGTGTCGCTTCGTTGCGATGCGGCCGAAAAATTGTCGCGGGCGCCGACAAAGCCTTCGTTAACCATGATCTCTTAAGATAATTTCCGCGGCGTTTACCGCCTCGCAACGCCTGCGCGTGCAAAGCGGAGCCCAACGCACGCCAGTGGAGCGCTTATGGGTATCGCGGCACGACTGTATCAGGACGGACGCTGGGCCGAGCGGCACAGTGTCGAGCTCGAAGCGACGCTCCGCGACTCGGATTGGGCGCCGGTCGACGTGACGATCGAGGATCTGTCGAACGGCGGTTTCCGCGTCGTCGCGGGTGCCGAGCTCAAGGTGGGCGACGCGATCGCGCTCGGCATTGCCGGGATCGGCACGCGCGAGGCGACGGTCGTGTGGGGCACCGCCGGCATCTATGGCTGCGAGTTCGTCACCCCGCTGAGCGATGCGGACCTGCGCACCGCCGTGTCAGGCCCCGCCGCGACGCCGATCGCCTTCCCCAAGACACCGCTGCCGACGCCCCAGCCCACCCCGCCGCTGGTCGAGGGGTGGAACGCATCTGCCAAGGAGGCGAAATTCTCGGTCCGCACCCGGCTGGCGATCATCGTCGGCAGCGCGGTGCTCGCCTGGATGCTGGTCTTCGCGCTCGGCTATGGGCTGTGGGCGCTGGCGGGCGCGCTGCTCCGCTGAGCAACGCGCCCTCCGGGCGTCAGGCCGCGGCCTTGCGGCGCTCGGCCATTTCGTCGTTGAGCATCTCGGCGAGCAGGAACGCCAGTTCCAGGCTCTGACCCGCGTTGAGGCGCGGGTCGCAATGCGTGTGGTAGCGATCGGCCAGGCCCTGTTCGGTGATCGCGATCGCGCCGCCGGTGCATTCCGTTACATTCTGCCCGGTCATCTCGGCATGAATGCCGCCGGCGAAGGTGCCCTCGGCGCGGTGGACGGCGAAGAAGCCGCGCACCTCGGCGAGGATCCGGTCGAACGGCCGCGTCTTGTAGCCGTTCGCCGCCTTGACCACGTTGCCGTGCATCGGGTCGCAGCTCCACACCACCGGATGGCCCTCGCGCTTCACCGCGCGGACCAGCTTGGGCAGCCCCGCCTCGATCTTGTCATGGCCGTAGCGGGTGATCAGCGTCATCCGCCCCGGCACCCGGCCGGGGTTGAGCGTGTCGAGCAGCCGCAGCAGCGCGTCCGGCTCCAGGCTCGGCCCGCACTTCATCCCGATCGGGTTGCCGATGCCGCGCAGGAACTCGACATGCGCCGAGCCCTCGAAGCGGGTGCGGTCGCCGATCCACAGGAAGTGTGCCGAGGTATCGTACCAGTCGCCGGTGAGGCTGTCCTGCCGGGTCAGCGCCTGCTCATAGGGGAGCAGCAGCGCCTCGTGGCTGGTGTAGAAATCGGTGCCCTTGAGCTGCGGCACGGTATCGGGGTTGATCCCGCACGCTTCCATGAAGTCGAGCGCCTCGCCGATCCGGTCGGCGACATCGGCGAACTTGGCCGACCAGGGGCTCTTGCCCATGAAGTCGAGCGTCCACTTATGGACCTGGTGCAGATTTGCGTAGCCGCCATTTGCAAAGGCACGCAGCAGGTTGAGCGTTGCCGCCGACTGGCTGTAGCCCTGCACCATCCGCTGCGGATCGGGAATCCGCGCCTCGGGCGTGAAGGCGATGTCGTTGACATTGTCGCCGCGGTAGCTGGGCAGCTCGACGCCGTCGATCACCTCGGTATCGGCCGAGCGCGGCTTGGCGAACTGGCCCGCCATGCGGCCGAGCTTCACCGTCGGCAGCTTAGAGGCGAAGGTGAGCACCACCGCCATCTGCAGGATCACCCGGAAGGTGTCGCGGATGTTGTTCGGGTGGAACTCGGCGAAGCTCTCGGCGCAGTCGCCGCCCTGGAGCAGGAACGCCTCGCCGCGCGCGACCTTGCCCAGCTCGGCGGTAAGTTCGCGCGCCTCGCCGGCGAAGACCAAAGGCGGATAGCTGCTCAGCTGCCGGGTGGCGGCGTCGAGCGCGCCCTTGTCCGGATATTGCGGCATCTGGCGCGCTTCGGCGCGCGTCCAGCTATCGGGGGTCCAGCTTGCCATTGCACTCTCCACGTCGCGGACGGCGACGTGCCAGTCCGCATGCTCGGCGATTCCCATCGCCGCGATCTGGTTCATCACCTTGGTGTTGGCGCGTTTGCCGTCGGTCTCCCACCCTTGCACGGTGGAGCCCGGCGTATCGAACCAGGCACCGAAGGCGGCGCGGGTGAGGGTGCGTTCCTCGCGAAACTGGCGGATCTTGGAACCGGCTAACGTCGTCATGTCGGCCTCTTACCCGGCTGGGGTAAATGGAGGCAAGCGTTTTCTTACCCCAGCGGGGTAAAGATGGGCGGATCGATTGCACGCGAGCGCCGCCGGGTGTAGCCGCGCCGCAATGCACGCATTTGAAGCACAGGCGCGCGACCTTGCCGATCTCGCTGCGCGCGGGCGCGGGCGCAGGCTGATCGACCGCGAGGGCGCGGACTTCGCGTCCAACGATTATCTCGGCCTTTCCGATTCGCCGGCGCTGCGCGACGCAGTGGCGGCGGCGCTGGCACGAGGCGTGCCGGTCGGCTCGGGCGGCTCGCGGCTGCTGCGCGGCAACCATGCCGAGCATGAAGCGCTGGAGGCCGAGGCGGCGGCGTTCTTCGGGCGCGAGTCGGCGCTGTATTTCTCCAGCGGCTATGCGGCCAACGCGGCGCTGCTCGCCACCTTGCCCCAGCGCGGCGACCTCGTGTTGTTCGACACACTTATCCACGCCAGCGCGCATGAGGGCATGCGACTTGGGCGCGCAGAGACCCGACAGGCGGCGCATAACGACGTCGCTGCCTTCGCCGAGGCGATCGCCGGCTGGCGGCGCGAGGGCGGGGCAGGGCGCGTTTGGATCGCGGTCGAGAGCTTGTACAGCATGGACGGCGATGTCGCGCCGATCGCCGCGCTGTCCGCGCTGGCCGAGGCAGAGGGTGCCATTCTGCTCGTCGACGAGGCGCACGCGACTGGCGTCTACGGCCCGCAGGGGCAGGGGCTGGCTTATGGCCTGCCGACCGCCAACCTGATCACGCTGCACACTTGCGGCAAGGCGCTGGGCTGCGAGGGGGCGCTGGTCACCGGCCCGGCGATCGTCCGCGACTTCCTCGTCAACCGTGGTCGGGCCTTCATCTTCTCGACCGCGCCGTCGCCGCTGATGGCAGCCGCCGTGCGCGCGGCAGTGAAGATCGTCGCGGAAGGGCACGATCTCCGATCCGAGCTGGCCGAGCGGATCGCTACCGCCCGCACTGCGCTCGCGCCGCTCGGCGTGCCAGTGGGCGACACCCAGATCCTGCCGCTGATCCTCGGCGACGACGTGCGGACCATGGCGGTCGCCGGTACGCTCCAGGAAAGCGGCTTTGACGTCCGCGGCATCCGCCCGCCGACCGTTCCCGCGGGCACCGCGCGCCTGCGCATCTCGATCACCAACAATGTGTCGCCCGGCCAGATCGCCGCGCTCGCGGAGCGGCTGGCGACGCTTCTCCCCGCAGCCGAGCCTATCGCAGCATGACTCAGACCTTCATCGTCACCGGTACCGATACCGGCATCGGCAAGACCGTGTTCGCCGCCGCGCTCGCCGGTGCACTGGGCGCGCGCTACTGGAAACCCGTTCAGGCCGGGCTCGACGACGGCAGCGACAGCGAACGTACGGCAGCGCTCTCGGGCCTGCCGATCGGGCACATCCTCCCGGAAGCCTACCGCCTGGTCACGCCCTGCTCGCCGCATCTGGCCGCCGAGATCGACGGCGTGACGATCGACCTCGATCGCCTCGCGCTGCCGAGTGTCGACGGGCCGCTGGTGGTGGAAGGCGCGGGCGGCGCGCTGGTGCCGGTGACGCGCGAGATCCTCTATGCCGATGTCTTCGCGCGCTGGGGCAAGCCGGTGGTGCTGGTCGCGCGCACCGCGCTCGGCACGATCAACCACAGCCTGCTCTCGATCGAGGCACTCCGCGCGCGGGGCGTGCCGATCCACGGCATCGCGCTCGTCGGCGACGCGGTCGAGGACAGCGAGGCGACGATCGCCGCGATCGGCAAGGTCAAGCGGCTCGGCCGCCTGCCGATGCTGCCCGAGCTCACGTCGGCCGCACTCGCCCAGGCCTTTGCCGACGCGTTCGACCTGGCGGACTTCGCCTGATGTCGTCGGTCTGGCACCCCTTCACCCAGCACGGGCTGGGCGAACCGATCCCGATGGTCCGCCATGCCCGCGACGCGGTGATCCACACCGCCGACGGTCGCAGCTTCATCGACGCGATCTCGTCCTGGTGGGTGACGACGCACGGCCATTGCAACCCGCGCATCATGGCGGCGATCGCCGAACAGGCGGGCAAGCTCGACCAGATCATCTTCGCCGGCTGGACCCACGAGCCCGCCGAGACGCTCGCCGCCGGGCTGCGGGGCATCCTGCCGCGCGCGCTCGAACATGTGTTCTTCAGCGACAGCGGCTCCACCGCGGTCGAAGTCGCGCTCAAGATGGCGCTCGGCTATTGGCACAATCGCGGCGAGGACCGCAGCCGCATCCTGGTGCTCGAGCACAGCTATCACGGCGACACGATCGGCGGCATGTCGGTCGGCGCGCGCGGCGTGTTCAACCGGCCCTATCAGCCGCTGCTGTTCGACGTCGGCACCATTCCCTTTCCGAGCGCGGGTGCCGAGCAGGGAACGCTCGATGCGCTGGAGGCCGAATGCCGCGCGGGCGCCGCCGCCTTCATCGTCGAGCCGCTGGTGCTGGGGGCAGGGGGGATGCTCTTCTACACCCCCGCGCTGCTCGCCGAGATGCGCGCCATCTGCACGCGTCACGACGTCCTCTTCATCGCCGACGAAGTGATGACCGGCTGGGGCCGTACCGGCACCCTCACCGCCTGCGAACAGGCGGGCGTGGTGCCCGACATCCTGTGCCTATCGAAGGGTATCACCGGCGGCGCGATCCCGCTGGCGGTGACGCTGGCGACGGCACCGATCTTCCAGGCGCATTGGTCCGAGGATCGCGCGCGGATGTTCTTCCACTCCTCCAGCTATACCGCCAACCCGATCGCCTGCGCCGCCGCCGTGGCGAACCTCGCGATCTGGCGAGACGAGCCGGTTCTGGAACGCATCACGCAGCTGTGCGAATGGCAGCAGGCGGCGCTCGACCGGCTTGCCGGCGTGCCCGGCCTGATCGGCCACCGTCGCATGGGCACGATCGCGGCGCTGGAGATCGCGCAGCCGGAAAATACCTATCTCTCGGCGATCGCGCCGCGCCTGATGGCGTTCGCCCGCGACCGCGGCGTGCTGCTCCGGCCGCTCGGCAACACCGTGTACGTGATGCCGCCCTACAGCATCACGCACGAACAGCTGGAGCAGGTCTGGGGGCTGGTACCCGAATTCCTCGCCGCCTGATCAGCGGCGCGGATAGCGCTGGGCGAACTCGGCATCGCTCATCAGCAGGTAGCGGATCGCGTCGACGAACGCCCAGACGCCGGTGACCAGCAGCCCGACGACGGTGCAGGTGAGCAGCAGCATCACCACGCCTGAACCGGTGCGGCCGAGATAGAAACGGTGGATGCCGAGCGTGCCGAAGAACAGCGCGAGCACCGCGGCGACGATCTTGCTGCGCGGCTCGCCCGCGGGCGCCGGCAGGTCGCCGCCTTCCAGCAGTCGGAAGATGCGGCGGGCGCGCTTGCCGTCGACGTCGAAATCGACCTTGGCGCCGACCGCGGGGTGGCGGCTGTCGCTCCAGTCTTCCTGGGTGAAGACATAGCGGCTGCCGTCCTCCCCCGAAATCTGGCCTTCGCCGCTCGACCGATCCACCCCCAACACTTGCCCGCGCATTGCTTCCCCCGAAAATTCGTCGCGTTTTGTGGGGGAGGTACCGGCGGGATGGCAAGCAAATTCCTCCCCGGCACGGGGAGGAATTATTTGTTACAGCGCCGGCTTCCAGTCCCAGCCGAGCGGATCGCCGTCCATCACCTCGATCCCCGCCGCGACCAGATCGTCGCGGATCCGGTCGGAGCGCTGGAAGTCCTTCACCACCCGCGCTTCCTTGCGCTCGACCAGCAGGTCGCTGATCGCTTCGGGCGTGATCGTCGCGCCCTTGGGCTGCACGCGCAGTTCCTCGCGGGTCAGCTCGGCGAGCCGCAGGCCCAGCACCTTGTCGAACTCGGCGAGCGCGGCCAGCCGGTCCGCCGGCGACGTCCGCTTGTCGGCCAGCATCTCGTCGAGCACCGGCAGCGCCTTGGGGGTGTTGAGATCGTCCGACACCGCGGCGTCGAGCTTCTCCAGCCACGCCGCCGGCGCAGTGCCTTCGCCCTCGGCGCGGGCGCGGAGCGCGGTCACCGTCATCACCAGCCGCTTCAGCCGGGTGAGCGCCGCCGCGAGGTTCTCGGCCGAGAATTCCAGCTCGCTGCGATACTGCGCCTGCAGGCAGAGCAGGCGATAGGCGAGGGGGTGCACGCCCGCGTCGATCAGCGACTGGAGCGTGGTGAACCCGCCCTTGGACTTGGACATCTTGCCCTGGCGGTCGACCAGGAAGTTGTTGTGCATCCAGAAATGCGCGCCGGTATCGCCGCAGCCGCAATAGGCCTGGTTCTGCGCGATCTCGTTGGGGTGGTGGATCTCGCGATGGTCGATGCCGCCGGTGTGGATGTCGAACGGGGCGCCCAGATACTGGATGCTCATCACCGAGCATTCGAGATGCCAGCCCGGCGCGCCCTTGCCCCAGGGCGAATCCCATTCCATCTGGCGCTGCTCGCCCGGCGGCGACTTGCGCCAGATCGCGAAGTCCTGCGGGTGGCGCTTGCCGTCGACGGGATCGATCCGGCTCTCGGCTGCGTCATCGGCAGCGCCGGCCAGGCGGCCATAGTCGGGCACGGTCGTCACGTCGAAATACAGGCCCGAGTCGAGCTCGTAGCAATGCTCGGGCGCGATCTTCTCGGCGAAGGCGATCATCTGCTGGATGTGATCGGTCGCCACCGACCATTTGCTGGGTTCGGTGATGTTGAGGTCGGCGATGTTCTGCTTGAACGCGGCGGTATAGTGCGCCGCGATGTCCCAGATGCTCATCGCCTGGGCGCGCGCGGCCGCTTCCATCTTGTCGTCGCCGGCATCGGCGTCCGAGGTCAGGTGGCCGACATCGGTGATGTTGATGATGTGGGTGAGCGGATAGCCCTTCCAGCGCAGCACCCGGCTCAGCGTGTCGGTGAACACATAGGCGCGCAAGTTTCCGAGATGGGCGTAGTTGTAGACCGTCGGGCCGCACGAATAGACGCGCACGCCCTTGGCGGGGTCGAGCGGCTGGAACGGCTCGAGCGAACGGGACAGCGAGTTGTAGAGCGTCAGCGGAGCGTCATGCATGGCGTGCGCATAGCGAACAAAGTCGCCGCGACAAACCCGGCTTAGTCGGCGAGCGCGACAGACTCGGCGATGGCCGCGTTGACCATCGCGCTCCAGATGCGCGCGGGATCGTCGCCGGCGGCGCGGCCGGCCGCGATCATCGTAGCGGTCGGCTCGCGCAACGTGCGGAGCACCGCCAGCGCGCGATCGGTCTCGCGCGGCCAGATCGTGTCGACGATCTCGCTCACCGGCCGGCCGAGCTCGCCCGCGCCCTCGGCATTGGGGCTCAGCATCTCGGCGGCGATGACGCGGGCGATTCGCTCGATCGGCGAGGTGTTGGAAACGCTGGTCATGGCTCAGGCCGCCAGCGGCGGATGGGCGGGGCGGGCGTGGAGCGCGCTGCCGCCGACCGCGCCGTGGTGGAGCGGCAGGGCGGTGCCGCAAAAGGCGCACTCGGCCGTCATCCGACCGACCATCCAGTGCGACTGGCCGCAGCTGGGGCAGGGATTGGTCTCGTGCGGGCGGTAGGCCATGCGATAGCCGGTCAGCGCGCGGCGGATGCCGAAATCGTACATGCGGAAGGTTCCCTCCAATAGGCCGAAAGAACGTTTCCCAGGTGTCATGGTTCCGCGCGCCTGTGGAGCGTGGGCCGTCCCGATCCGGGCCAATGGATTAGCTGAACATGACCTAACCAGCGCATTCAGGATGCGAACAGCGTGTTTGTGCGAATCAGGCTTCAGACGGCGGCACAGGCTGCCGCCGCGAGGAGATACGAGATGAAGAAGTTTCTGGTCGGCGCCACCATGGCTGCCACGCTGATGACCGGTTCGATCGCCGCGACCCCGGCGGCCGCTCAGGACTGGGGCTATCGCGACGGCTACAACCATTATGACCGCGACTATCGCGACGGCTACCGCGATGCACGGGACTATCGTGACTACCGCGACTATCGCGACGATCGTCCCCGCTACGCCTATCGCGGCCGCAACTATCGCCGCTGCAGCGACGGCACCGCCGGCACCATCCTCGGCGCGATCGCCGGTGGCCTGCTGGGCGGCGAGATCGGCCGCGGCAGCTCCTATCGCCGCAGCGGCACCGGCATGATCATCGGTGCGGGCGCCGGCGCGCTGGCCGGCCGCGCGGTCGACGGTGGCGACTGCCGCAACGGCCGCTGATCCCGGCCGACAAGAACGAAAGGGCGTCCGCTGCACGGGGCAGCGGGCGCCCTTTGCGTATGTGGAAGATGGAGAAGGGCGCGCCTGGCGCCGGTGGAGGCCCGAGCCGGAATCGAACCGGCATATACGGATTTGCAGTCCGCTGCGTCACCATTCCGCCATCGGGCCATCCGGAGGTGAGGCGCGGCAAATGCCCTCGGGGCGGGGGTGATGTCAACAGAGTTTCAAAATAACGTCGCACTCGCTTGGCGAGCCCGGCACTCCGCGATAGAAGCCTCGGGACAGCAACAAGTGTATTGCACAACTAATACGGTTGTGCGACAAGCGGAGTGATGATGGCCCTTATGGTCGACCCTGCGCCCCTCGAAGCGCCCCGTTTCGAAGCGATGCGCCACGCCATGGTGGCGAGCCAGCTGCGTACCAACGCAGTGAACGATCCTCGCGTGGTGACGGCGATGTCGCAAGTCCCGCGCGAAGTGTTCCTGCCGCCGGAGCAGCGCGCGCTCGCCTATCGCGACACGCTGCTGCCGCTCGGCAATGGCCGCCGCCACGATTCGCCGCTGGCGACGGGCCGGCTGCTGACCGAGGCGGAGCTGCAGTCCAGCGATCATGTCCTGCTGGTCGGCGCCGCCGGTGGCTATGCCGCGGCGCTGCTTTCGCCGCTGGTCGCGTCGGTCGTCGCGCTCGAGGAAGAGCCGGCGCTGGTCGCGATCGCACGCGGCGGGCTGGCCGGTGCGGCCAATGTCGAGCTGGTCCAGGGCCCGCTCAACGCCGGCTGGGCCGCTCGCGGGCCGTACGACCTGATCGTGATCGACGGTGCCGTCGAGGAACTGCCGCAGGCGATCGTCGACCAGGTCAAGGTCGGCGGCCGCATCGTGACGGGCGTGATCGACCGCGGCGTGACGCGGCTGGCGCTCGGTCGCCGTACCGAGGGGGGCTTCGGTCTGGCGGATTTCCTGGACATCGAAGTGGCGACGCTGCCGGGCTTTGAAAAACCGAGAAAATTTACCTTTTAACCTTAAAAGCGGGGCTCATGCGACTGAACATTTTGCTCATTGGTGTGAGCCTCGTTTCCCTCGGGGCGCCGGCGTTCGCCCAGACCGCGCCCAGCGGCCGCAAGGACGTGCCCGCGCCCGGCGCCAAGACCGCGGCGCCGACGACGACGCTGCAGGACGCGCTGGCCCAGGCCTATGCGACCAACCCGGACATTCAGACCCAGCGCGCCAACCAGCGCGCCAATGACGAGAATGTGCCGATCGCGCGCTCGCAGGGGCTGCCCGGCCTCAACGCCACCGGCAGTGCCAATGACAGCCTGTACAACACCAATGCCACCGCGCTGACGCCGTCGCGCCAGGCGCAGCTGGGCATCAACCTGTCGCAGCCCATCTATAGCGGCGGCAGCATCCGCAATTCGGTGCGCGCTGCCGAGGTGCGGGTGAATGCCGGCCGCGCCAACCTGCGCGGGGCCGAGGCGGACATCTTCACCCAGACGGTGACCGCCTATCTCAACGTCATCCGCGACGAATCGATCGTCCGCCTCAACCAGGAAAACGTCCACGTCCTGGAGGTGAACCTCCAGGCGACCCGCGACCGCTTCCAGGTCGGCGATCTTACCCGCACCGACGTCGCCCAGTCCGAAGCACGTCTGGCGCTCGCCCAAGCCCAGCTGCGCAGCGCCGAGGCACAGCTGATCGGCAGCCGCGAGACCTATATCCAGGTCGTCGGCACGCCGCCGGGCGTGCTCGCGCCGCCGCCGCCGCTGCCCAATCTGCCGGAGGACGTGCAGACCGCCGAGCAGGTGGCGCTCGCCAACAACCCGTTCCTCGAAGCCGCGCAGCTCGCCCGCGATGCGTCGCGCTACGATACCCGCGTGGCAAAGGCGGGGCGGCTGCCGCAGGTGAGCATCGGCGCCGGCGGCACCTATCTCAACTATCTCGGCTCGGTCGGCGATATCGGCCGGCGCGCGGGGCTGACCCCCACCGCCACCACCGCGACCGTCGGCCTGCAGGTCTCCCTTCCGCTGTTCCAGGGCGGCCGTCCGGCGGCACAGGTCCGCCAGGCGCAGGCGCGCGAGGGCGCCGCGATCGAGACGGTGACGCTCACCGAACGCGGCGTGATCGCGCAGGCGCGCTCGGCCTATGCCAGCTATCAGGCGGCGCTCCGCGTGATCGAATCGTCGCGCACCGCGGTGCAGGCAAACCAGCTCAGCCTCGAGGGCGTGCGCGCGGAAAACAGCGTCGGCACGCGTACTATCCTTGACATCCTCAACGCCGAGCAGGAACTACTCAACTCGCAGGTGCAATATGTCACCGCCGAGCGCGACGCCTATGTCGCCGGGTTCAGCCTGCTCGCCGCGATGGGGCGCGCCCAGGCCAAGGACCTGAATTTCGACAGCCGGCTGCTCTACGATCCGGCGGTGAACTACACCCGCGTCCGCAACCGCATCAACGACTGGCGCGACGACAAGGCGCCGCAGCCGGTGGCGACCAGCACGCGCGCCACGCCCGCGCAGGGGGCGGAGGTGATCGGCGTGCCGCTCGACCCCACGCTCCAGCGTTCGGTTGACAGCGACCGGCCAAATCCCTGATTGAGGGGGTTCGTACTCGAACGCCAGGATGGACGCGATGGGGACTGCCAGCAGCGAGCCGTCGATGGAGGAGATCCTCGCATCGATCAAACGGATCATCGCCGATGACGAACCCGGCGCGTTCGCTCGCGGCCGCCCGCTGCGCGCGGTGCCCGAAGCCGCGGTCGAGGACGCGCCCGAGGAAGCCTTGGCCGAGCCCCCGCACGAGGACGTGCTGGAGCTGCACGAGCCGATCGCGGAAGCGCCTGCGCTTGAGCCTCAGCCTGCGGTAGCCCCGGTCGACCCGATCCTCTCCGACCGCGTCGCCGAGGCCAGCCGCGAGAAGCTCGAGGCGCTGTCGCGGCTGATCGTCAAGCCGCAGGTGCCGGGGTCGGACACGCTGGAGGGCTTGGTCCGCGAGATGCTCAAGCCGATGCTCCGCGACTGGCTGGACCAGAACCTGCCCCAGCTCGTCGAGCAGATCGTCGCGCGCGAGATCGCCCGGATCACCGGCACCCGCTGAACCGCAAATCCTGCGATTGTATCGGGCGTTACCTTCCGGCTATCGTCGCCGGCATGAAGCAGTTCCTCGTCGCGAGCGTCGCGCTCGCTGCCATCGCTGCGCCGGCTTCGGCGCGAGACCTCACCATCCAGGACGTTGTCGGCCTCTCCCGTGTGGGGGCGCCTGCGGTGTCGCCCGACGGCCATTGGCTCGTCTGGCAGCAGCGCGAGACCGATCTGGCCGCCAACAAGGGCCGCTATGATCTGTGGCGGCTCGACCTGACCGCCAAGGGTGCCAAGCCCGAGAAGCTGGTCGCCGAGCCGCTGGTCAACGAGACCGCGCCCCAGATTTCCGCCGACAGCAAGACCGTGTGGTTCCAGTCCGACAAGGGCGGCGAGGATGCGGTCTGGTCGGTTGCGATCACGGGCGGCACGCCCACCCAGCTGACCCATATCCAGGGCGGCTTCAGCGGCTTCAAGGTCTCGCCGGACGGCGCGAAGCTGCTCGTCTGGGCCGATCGCAAGCCGGGCGCGCCGACCGTCACCCCGGCGATGGAGAAGAAGGATCCCAATGCCGGCTCGGGACGCGTCTACCAGCAGTTGTTCGTGCGCCACTGGGACAGCTGGGCCGACGGCACCCGCTCGCAGCTGTTCGTGCTGCCCTTCGGCCCCCAGGGGGCGACCGGTGACGGCGTCGCGATCGAGGGCGGGCTGGTCGGCGACGCCCCCTCCAAGCCCTATGGCGGCGGCGAGGAAGTCGCTTGGAGCGCCGATGGGAAGACCATCTTTTTCGCGCTGCGCGAGGCGGGGCGGATCGAGTCGCTCTCGACCAATCTCGACATCTTCGCCGCGCCTGCGGATGGGTCGTCGGCGCCGGTGAACCTCACCAAGGGCAATGGCGGCATGGACAATCTGCCGACGCCGTCGCCCGACGGGAAGTGGCTCGCCTGGTTCGCCATGGCGCGCCCGGGCTATGAGGCCGATCGCCAGGTGCTGATGCTCCGCAACCTCGCCACCGGCGACGTGCGTGCGTTGACCGCCCATTGGGACCGCTCGGTCGCCTCGATCGCCTGGGGATCGGACTCCAAGACGATCTACGTCACCGCGCAGGACGTGCAGGAAGAGCCGGTCTTCGCCGTGTCGCTGGCGGGCAAGGTCGAGCGGCTGACCGAGAAGGGCAGCGTCTCCGCCGTGGTGCCGACCAAAGGCGGGCTCGTCTATGCGATGAACAGCCTCACCGCACCCGACGATTTCTACTGGCTCAAGGGCAAGAAGAGCACGCGGCTCACCGCGGTGAACGCCGAGAAGCTTGCCGGCATCGCGATGCCCGAGGTGACCCGCTACAGCTTCAACGGCGCCAATGGCGACACCGTCTGGGGCTATGTCGCCAAACCGGCGGGGCTGGCGACGGGCGCCAAGGCGCCGATCGCCTTCATCGTCCATGGCGGGCCGCAGGGCAGCATGGGCAATAGCTGGTCCTATCGTTGGAACCCGGCGGTGTTCGCCGGTGCCGGCTATGCGGTGGTCGCGGTCGATTTCCACGGCTCGACCGGCTACGGCCAGGCCTTCACCGATGCGATCCGCAACAATTGGGGCGGCGCGCCGCTCGAGGACCTCAAGAAGGGCCTGCGCGCCGCGACCGATCGCTTCAGTTTCCTCGACGGGGACAAGGCCTGCGCGCTCGGCGCCTCCTATGGCGGCTATATGATGAACTGGATCGAGGGCCAGTGGCCCGACCGCTTCAAGTGCATCGTCCAGCATGACGGCGTGTTCGACGCCCGCGCCATGGCGTACGAGACCGAGGAGCTGTGGTTCGACGAGTGGGAACATGGCGGCAAGGCCTATTTCGAGGACCCTGCGGCGTTCGAGCGCTGGAACCCGGTCAACCATGTCAGCGCGTGGAAGACCCCGCAGTTGGTGATCACCAGCGAGAAGGACTTCCGCATCCCCTATACCCAGGGGCTGGCCGCCTTCACCGCGCTCCAGCGCCGCGAGATCCCGTCCAAGCTGCTCGTCTTCCCGGACGAGAACCACTGGGTGCTCAAGCCCAAGAACTCGCTGCAATGGTATGGCGAGGTGCTCGGCTGGATGGACCAGTGGACCGGCAAGGCGGCGAAGTAACGGATGGGGGAGGGGGGCGCCGGCCGCCTCTCCCCGTTCGTCATTCCGGCGAAAGCCGGAATCCATTGGCGCCTCCGTTGCGGCCCTTGCCGAACTCGAGTGGCGTCTGGATCCCGGCTTCCGCCGGGATGACGGCCTGAAATTCTATCCAACTACCCGCACCGGGTCGCCGACGCGGATCAGTCCGGGTCGTGCCGGTGCCGAATACAGCCCGTAACAGGCTGAAAAGCGCTGGGCGACGGTGCGCAGGATCGTCGGGTCCTTGGCGCCGGTATCCGGGTCGATGGTGATCAGCACGCAGCGCTGGATCGGATCGGCGCATTGCACGATTGCGCCGTCCTCGCTCGGGTCCCCGAAGGCGAGGCGAAGGCCCTGCCATTGCTCGGGCAGCAGCTCGCTTTCGATCGTCACGTTGATGCGGAAGCGGCGCGGGTCGATCCGGCCGCCATGTGCGGCCTCCAGCGCGCGGTGGCCGGCGCTGGTCTGGAGCGAGACCGGCATGGAGTCGTAGACGCCGCGCGCCACCTGGATCAGCGACACCGGCTCGCGCGCCGCTTCCGCCAGGTGCGCATGCAGGCCAGCGTCATGGAGGGAGCGGCTGCCGCCGTCGGGCGTGTCGATTGCAATTGCGCTGGTCTTGGGAGCCGACGGATCGGCGAAGCGTGCCCGGTGGAGTACCATGCCCGGCACTTCGCGCGCGGTAAGCCACGGAAATCGCGTGCCATTTTGCGCGCGGACGAAGGCGTACTGACGGTCGCCCTCGATGCCCTGCCAGTCCAGCTCGGCGATCGGCAGCGCCTCGCCCGCCATGGACTTCACCGGAAAGCGGGCAAGGGCGGAAACATGGCCGACGATCAAGGTCACGGCACCGGAGCTAGCGCGCGTACCGCATGTGCGCAACCTTCGTGAAGTTCCCCTCTTGTTCTCACGGAACAAATGCGATACAAGCACTGCAACACGGTTGAACGCAGTGCGTAAACCCTCTAGCGACGGGGCTTCCCAATGGCAGCATCTCTCAAGGTGATCGACGGCAATATGGCCAATCCCACGGACAAGCAGAAGGCGCTCGACGCCGCCCTCGCGCAGATCGACCGCGCCTTCGGCAAGGGCTCGGCCATGCGGCTGGGCTCGAAGGAGACGATGCAGGTCGAGGCGATCTCCACGGGTTCGCTGGGGCTTGACATCGCGCTCGGCGTCGGCGGTCTGCCGCGCGGCCGCGTGATCGAAGTCTATGGTCCGGAAAGCTCGGGCAAGACGACGCTGGCGCTGCACGTGATCGCCGAGGCGCAGAAGAATGGCGGTGTGGCGGCGTTCGTCGACGCCGAGCACGCGCTCGACCCGGTTTATGCCAAGAAGCTGGGCGTCAATATCGACGAGCTGATCGTCTCGCAGCCCGATACCGGCGAGCAGGCGCTGGAAATCACCGACACTTTGGTCCGTTCGAACGCGATCGACGTGCTGGTGGTCGACTCGGTCGCCGCGCTGGTGCCGCGCGCCGAAATCGAGGGCGAGATGGGCGACAGCCATGTCGGCCTCCAGGCACGCCTCATGTCGCAGAGCCTGCGCAAGCTGACCGGCTCGATCAGCCGCTCGCGCTGCATGGTGATCTTCATCAACCAGCTGCGCATGAAGATCGGCGTGATGTACGGCAACCCGGAGACGACGACGGGCGGCAACGCGCTCAAGTTCTACGCCTCGGTCCGTCTCGACATCCGCCGCACCGGCCAGATCAAGGATCGCGACGAAATCATCGGCAACGCCACGCGCGTCAAGGTGGTGAAGAACAAGGTCGCGCCGCCGTTCAAGCAGGTCGAATTTGACATCATGTACGGCGAAGGCATCTCGAAGATCGGCGAGATCCTCGATCTCGGCGTCAAGGCGGGGCTGGTCGAGAAATCGGGCGCCTGGTTCAGCTATGACAGCATCCGCATCGGCCAGGGGCGCGAGAATTCGAAGAACTTCCTGCGCGAGAACCCCGAAGTCTGCAACCGGCTCGAAGCCGCGATCCGCGGCCGCACCGAGCAGGTCGCCGAGGGTCTGATGGCGGGTCCGGAGCCCGACGACGATATCTGATCGGGAGCCCTCGGCCGCGGTGGCGAGACCTGCGGGGACGTGCGATGCCGCGTCTTCTTCGGATCTCGCCGTCCGCCTTGCTGCTGCCCGGGCCTTGCTGCAATCGGCATGGCCCGCGGCGGTGGAGCGGGAAGCGGCGCGCGGGGCGGGGCGGACGTTCCTCTACGCCCCGCCAAATGGCGGCGCGGCGGTGCTGCGGCTGGTCGTCGATCCGCCCAACCTGCTGCTCCATTTCGCCGAAGGCGCGCGGTTGCCCGATCCGGCGGGGTTGCTGCAGGGCGGAGGACGGCGCGGGCGCTATGTCTGCCTGGGTGCAGTTGCCTCGGGCGACGAAGCGGCGCTGCGGGCGCTGATCGCCGTTGCGGCGGCTAGCGCCTCTGCCGCGTTCGAAATCGACATTGATCACAAACTTGGCGCAACTGCCTGACCCACGGCTCGTTGGAGCTTCGCACGCTTTGCGAGGACTTCCCCATGACCGATCATAATGTACGCAACGCTCCCGCCGGGGGCGAAACCCACCAGGTGACCGATGCCGATCACCCGGTGCTCACCACCAATCACGGCACGCCGATCAGCGACAACCAGAACCAGCTGAAGGCGGGCGCGCGCGGCCCCGTGCTGATCGAGGACGAAATCTTCCGCGAGAAGATGAACCACTTCGATCACGAGCGCATTCCCGAGCGCATCGTCCATGCCCGCGGTTCGGCGGCGCACGGCTATTTCGAAGTCACCGACAGCCTCGCCGACATAACCGTCGCCGACCTGTTCCAGAAGAAAGGCCAGCGCACCGAGGTGTTCGTCCGCTTCTCCACCGTCGCGGGTGGCGCGGGGTCGATCGATACCCCGCGCGACGTTCGCGGCTTCGCGGTCAAGTTCTACACCCGCGAAGGCAATTGGGATCTGGTCGGTAACAATATCCCGGTCTTCTTCATCCAGGACGCGATCAAGTTCCCGGACCTGATCCACGCCGCCAAGATGGAGGCAGATCGCGGCTATCCCCAGGCGGCGACCGCGCACGATACCTTCTGGGACTTTATCAGCCTGATGCCCGAATCGACGCACATGATCATGTGGGCGATGTCGGACCGCACGCTGCCGCGCAGCTTCGCGACGATGGAGGGTTTCGGGGTTCATACGTTCCGGTTCATCAATGCCGAGGGCAAGAGCACCTTCGTCAAGTTCCACTGGAAGCCGAAGGCCGGGCTCGCCTCGACGATCTGGGACGAGACGGTGAAGATCGCCGGCGCCGATCCCGATTTCCAGCGCCGCGACCTGTTCGAGCGGATCGACCGCGGCGATTATCCGGAATGGGAACTCGGCGTACAGCTGTTCGACGAGGACTTCGCCAACGCGCAGCCCTATGACGTGCTCGATGCGACCAAGCTGATCCCCGAGGAAGTGCTGCCGGTGCGGATCGTCGGCCGGATGGTGCTGGATCGCTATCCCGACAATTTCTTCGCCGAAACCGAGCAGGCGGCTTTCGTGCCCAGCCATGTCGTCCCCGGCATCGGCTTCAGCAACGATCCGCTTCTGCAGGGTCGGTTGTTCAGCTATACCGATACGCAGCTGTCGCGTCTGGGCTCGGTCAATTTCCACCAGCTGCCGATCAACGCCGCCAAGGGCCGCGCCGAGGCCGCAGGCTGCCCCTTCCTGAACCAGCAGCGCGACGGCCACATGCAGATGGCGGTGCCGAAGGGCCGCGCCAATTACGAGCCCAACAGCCTCGCCAAGGCCGGCGAGGAAGGTGGCGCGCGCGAGGATCCGGAGAAGGGCTACAAGACCTTCCCCTCGGAGGAACAGGGCCAGAAGCTCCGCATCCGCCCCGAAAGCTTCGCCGACCACTATAGCCAGGCGCGGCTGTTCTTCCGCTCGATGGATCCGGCCGAGCAGGCGCATATCGCCTCGGCGCTGGTGTTCGAGCTGTCCAAGGTCAGCCTCGAGCATATCCGCGTGCAGGTGATGGCCAATCTGCGCAACGTCGACGAGACGCTGGCCCAGCGCGTCGCGGACGGGCTGGCGATGGATCTGCCCGAGGCGGCACCGACCGCCGCGCCGGTGCTCGACATGGACCCGTCGCCTGCGCTCCGCATCATCCGGGGGCCCCGCGAACTCCACACGCTGGAAGGCAAGACCGTCGGCATCCTGATCGCCGACGGCACCGATGCGGGCGAGCTCGCGACGCTCAAGGATGCGATCAAGGCAGCCGGCGGCAACGCGATGACGATCGCCCCTAAGGTCGGCGCGGTGCCACTCTCCGACGGGTCGAAGATCGCAGCCGACGCCCAGCTGTTCGGCCAGCCGTCGGTGACGGTCGATGCGTGCGCGGTGATCCTGTCGGATCAAGCAGCCGCCAAGCTCGTCAAGGAAGGCGCGGCGGTCCAGTGGGTGATGGACGCGTTCGGTCACCTCAAGGCGATCGGCGCCAATGCCGCCGCGCAGCCGTTGCTCGATAAGGCCGGCGTGGAAGCAGACGAAGGCGTCACCGATCTCGCCGGCTTCGTCGAAGCGGCCAAGCAGCGCTATTGGGATCGCGAACCCAAGGTGCGCACGCTCGCCTGACCGGCGCCACTGCGGCTTGCGCGGCGCTTCGGCGTCGCGCAAGCTGCAGGCCTGTGCAGACAGCGGCGGCGAACGCCGCGCCAACCGGAGGGGCCGACTTGACGATCATCGTCCACCATCTCGAAAATTCCCGCTCGCAGCGCGTGCTGTGGCTGCTGGAGGAGCTCGCGCTTCCCTATCAGGTGAAGCGCTACGAGCGGAACAAGGCGACAATGCTCGCCCCGCCCGAGCTCAAGCAGGTGCACCCGCTCGGCAAGTCGCCGGTGATCGAGGATGGCGGCACGGTGGTCGCCGAAACCGGCGCGATCCTGCAATATCTGGTCGACAAGGCCGACGGAAAGCTAGGCGCCCCCGCGAACCGCGAGGATGCGCTCCGCTACCGCCATTTTCTCCACTATGCCGAGGGCTCGCTGATGCCGCCGCTGCTGGTGATGCTGGTGCTCGCCCGGGTGCCCTTCTTCGGCAAGATGGGCCTCAAGAAGTTCCGCCCGATGGCCGAGGTGCACTTTGACTACGTCGAAGACGAACTCGCGAAGCGCCCGTGGTTCGCCGGTGACACCTTCACCGTAGCGGACGTGATGATGAGCTTTCCCATCGAGGCGGCGGTCAATCGCGCCGGCATCCTCCACGGCCGCCCGCATATCGCGGCGTTTCTGGAGAAGATCCATGCCCGCCCGGCCTATCAGCGTGCGCTGAAGGCGGGCGGGCCCTATGCCTATGCGTGATGTGGCCGGGAGCGCTCAGCTCCCGGCATAATCCTCGAACTTGTCGACATCGTGCGGGCCACCGGCGGGAAGCGGCCGCACCGCCGGCTCTGCCTCGTCCGGCTCGTCGAGCTTGCCCTCCCAGCGCGCCACAACGGCCGCGGCCACGGCATTGCCGACGACGTTGGTGGCCGTGCGGCCCATGTCGAGGAAGTGATCCACCGCCAGGATCAGCAGCACCCCCGCTTCGGGAATGTTGAAATGCGCCAGCGTCCCGGTGATCACCACCAAGCTGGCGCGCGGCACCCCGGCGATGCCCTTGCTGGTGACCATCAGGATCAGCAGCATCTGGATCATCGTCGCCCAGTCGAGATGAATGCCGTAGGCCTGGGCGATGAAGATCGACGCGAAGGTCATGTACATCATCGAGCCGTCGAGGTTGAACGAATAGCCGAGCGGCAGCACGAAGCTGGCGATGCGCGGCGGCACGCCGAACCGGTCCAGCGCATCGAGCGTGCGCGGATAGGCCGCTTCCGACGACGCAGTCGAGAAGCCGAGCAGGATCGGATCGCGCAGATAGCGGAACAGCAGGCCGGTGCGCGGCCCGATCACCAGGAAGCAGGCGCCGAGCAGCACTGCCCACAGCGCGGCGAGACCGACATAGAAGCTGCCCATGAAGAAGGCGAGGTCGCCGACCACGCCCAGCCCCTTGGTGGCGAGCGTCCGCGCCACGGCGCAGAACACCGCGACCGGCGCGAACAGCATCACATAGCCGGTGACGGTCAGCATCACCGAGACCAGCGCCTCCAGCCCGCGCAGCAGCGGCTTGGCCTTGTCGCCCACCGCCGCCATGCCGACGCCGAAGAACAGCGAGAAGATCACCAGCTGGAGGATGTCGTTGCTCGCCATCGCCTCGATCGCGCTGGTCGGCACAATATGGGTGAAGAACTTGGCCGCATCGAAGGACGAGCGGTCGACCCCGCTAGAGGCGTTTGCCGGCGGGAGCGGCAGATGCAGGCCGGTGCCCGGCTGGAGCAGGTTGACCAGCAGCAGCCCGAGGGTGAGCGAGACGAGGCTCGCGCAGACGAACCAGAAGAACGCCTTCAGCCCCACGCGCCCGATCGCGCCGCCGCCGCCCATATGCGCGATGCCGACGACCAGCGTGGAGACGACCAGCGGCGCGATGATCATCTTGATGAGATGGAGGAACATCTGGGTGGGGATGTCGAGGCCATAGGCGATCGAGTCGAGCGTCGCCTTGCCCGCCGCGGTACCCCCATAGCCAAGGTTCAGCCCCCAGCCGATCAGCCCGCCCAGCAGCAGCGCCGCCAGGATGAACCAGGTTAGTCGTTTACCCACACATGCTCCCCGTAGAATCGTCGCGGGAGGGAAGGGGATTGTTGCGCCCGGGTCAAGCCCAGGGGCGCAGGACCGGTCTCACCGAGGCACTGTCCGGCGGGGCCGGGGAGGCGCATCGGGCGAGGATTCGGTCGCAAATCGCGGGTCGCACCAGGCGGGGCCGGGCACCACCGGCGGCCGCGGCGCTGCCGGCGGGAGCCCCAGCAGCAGCAAGAGCGGCACGATGGCAGCGATGCGTCTGATACCCATATCCTCGATCCCGGCGCGAAATCCTTGCCGTCCCGACCCGCTTCGTCCTACGCGAGCGACGATACAAGAGCGAGGGCGTGAGATGACGGCTTGGGCAACGACGCGACGGAACCTGATCGGGGGCATGGTAGCGCTGCCGTTGCTCGGGCTGCCGGCAATCGTCCGCGCGGCCGAGCCCGATCTTGCCCAGCTGCAGGACATGACCGGCAATGCCCGCCCGATCGGCCCCGAAGAGCGGCGCGCGCGGCTTGCCAAGGCACAAGCGCTGATGAAGGCGAACGGCATTGGGGCGGTGCTGATCGAGCCCGGTGCAAGCCTGGTCTATTTCACCGGAATCCGCTGGGGCCGCAGCGAGCGGCTCACCGCCGCCATCCTGCCGGCCGAGGGCGAGCCCTGCATCGTCACGCCGTTCTTCGAGGAACCGCGCACCCGCGAGACGCTTGCGATTTCGGCCGAGGTGCGCGTCTGGCAGGAGGACGAGGATCCGCTCAAGATCGTCGCCGGCTTTCTCAAGGATCGCAAGCTGGCGGGACTGCCGGTCGGGATCGAGGAGACGGTGCGCTTCTTCGCGATCGATGGGCTGCAGAAGAACGGACTGCGGGTCACCTCGGCCAACCCGGTCGTGCGTGGCTGCCGGATGATCAAGAGCCCGGCCGAGCTCGCGCTGATGCAGCTCGCAACCGATATCACCATTGCTGCCTATCGCTTTGTTTACGCACGCGTCGACAAGGGCATGCGCCAGCGCGATGTCTCCGCGCTGATGGATGCGGCGACGCGCAAGCTGGGCGGCGACCCCGAGTTCAGCATGGTGCTGGTCGGCGAGGGTGCCGCCTATCCGCACGGCACCAAGACGCCCTCGCCGGTAAGCGACGGCGCGATCGTGCTGATGGACTGCGGCTGCAACGTGATGGGCTACCAGTCCGACGTCTCGCGCACCTTCGTCCATGGCAGCGCGAGTGTCGGGCAGCGCAAGGTGTGGGACGCGGTGGCGAAGGGCCAGCAAATGGCGTTCGCCGCGGCGAAGCTCGGTGCGCCGGCCGGCAGTGTCGACGACGCGGTGCGGGGCTATTATGCCTCGCTCGGCTATGGGCCGGACTATAAGCTGCCGGGCCTGTCGCACCGCACCGGGCACGGCATCGGGCTCGACGGGCACGAGCCGGTCAACCTCGTCCGCGGCGAAAAGACGCCGCTGGCGCCGGGCATGTGCTTCTCGAACGAGCCCGGCATCTACATCCCCGGCAGCTTCGGGGTGCGGCTGGAGGATTGCTTTCACATGACCGAAGCGGGCCCGAAGTGGTTCTCGACCCCGCCGGTCTCGATCGACCAGCCGATGGGCTGATCCGCACCGGGCGCAGGCCTGGCCGATGCGAATGCGGAACGATCATGCTGATCGACGTGTTTCGCTTGAGCGAAAGCCGCTCCGCCCCTAAGTCGGCCTCATGACGTCGACCAATGATATCCGCCGCTCGTTTCTCGACTATTTCGAGGGCCAGGGCCATGCCCGCGTCCCCAGCGCGCCGCTGGTGCCGCACAACGATCCCACGCTGATGTTCGTGAATGCGGGCATGGTGCCGTTCAAGAACGTGTTCACCGGCCTCGAAACGCGCCCCTACAGCACCGCGACCAGCAGCCAGAAGTGCGTGCGCGCGGGCGGCAAGCATAACGATCTCGACAATGTCGGCTATACCGCCCGGCACCACACCTTCTTCGAGATGCTCGGCAATTTCTCGTTCGGCGACTATTTCAAGGAGCAGGCGATCACCCATGCCTGGACGCTCCTCACCAGGGAATGGGGCCTGCCCGCAGAGAAGCTGACCGTGACGGTGTACCACACCGACGACCAGGCGTTCGACCTGTGGAAGAAGATCGCCGGGCTGCCCGACCACAAGATCATCCGCATCCCGACCAAGGACAATTTCTGGGCGATGGGCTCGGATGGACCGTGCGGCCCCTGCTCGGAGATCTTCTACGACCACGGCGAGCATATCTATGGCGGCCCCCCGGGCTCGCCCGAGGAAGATGGCGACCGCTTCGTCGAGATCTGGAACCTCGTCTTCATGCAGTTCGTGCAGGAAAATGACGCGATCGTCGGCGACCTGCCGCGGCCGAGCATCGATACCGGCATGGGGCTGGAGCGCATCGCCGCCGTGCTCCAGGGCGTCCACAACAATTACGACATCGACACGTTCAAGGCGCTGATCGACCAGTCGGCGGCGCTGACCGGAACCTCGGCGAGCGGCGAGCAGGTCGCCAGCCACCGCGTCATCGCCGATCACCTGCGCTCCTCGGGCTTCCTCGTCGCCGACGGCGTGCTGCCGGCGAACGAGGGCCGCGGCTATGTGCTCCGCCGCATCATGCGCCGCGCGATGCGCCATGCGCACCTGCTCGGCGCCAAGGATCCGCTGATGCACCGGTTGGTGCCGTCGCTGGTCGCCGAGATGGGCGCCGCCTATCCCGAGCTGGTCCGAGCGCAGCCGCTGATCGAGGCAACGCTGCTCCAGGAGGAAACCCGCTTCCGCCAGACGCTCGCCAACGGCCTGCGCCTGCTCGACGAGGCGACGCAGGGGCTGAAGGCCGGCGATACGCTGCCGGGTGCGACCGCGTTCAAGCTCTACGACACGTTCGGCTTCCCCTATGACTTGACCGAGGACGCGCTGCGCGTGCAGGAGATCGGCGTCGACCGCGCCGGCTTCGACGCGGCAATGGCCGAGCAGAAGCGTGCCGCCCGCGCCGCCTGGAAGGGCTCGGGCGAGAAGGCGTCGGAAGAGCTGTGGTACGACCTCGCCGACGAGCTCGGCGGCACCGAATTCACCGGCTATGTCAGCACCGAGGGCGAAGGCCAGGTGGTGGCGCTGGTCAAGGACGGCGCGCGGGTCGAGAAGGCGGCTGCTGGCGATACGGTGACCATCCTCACCAACCAGACGCCCTTCTATGGTGAGAGCGGTGGCCAGATGGGCGATGTCGGCATGATCGGCAACGACAAGCTGCGCGCGCTCGTCGACGACACGTCGAAGCCGCTCGGCCGTCTGCATGCCCACCATGCCAAGATCGAGAGCGGCGAAGTTGCCGTCGGCGACGCGGTGCATCTCTCCGTTGACGTCGAGCATCGCGACCAGGTCCGCGCCAACCACTCGGCGACCCACCTGCTGCACGCGGCGCTGCGCAAGCGGCTCGGCACCCATGTCAGCCAGAAGGGCAGCCTGGTGGCGCCCGAGCGACTGCGCTTCGACTTCTCGCACCCCTCCGCGCTGACCCCCGAGCAGATCGCCCAGGTCGAGGCCGATGTGAATGCGCAGATCCGCCACAACGGCACGGTCGAGACGCGGCTGATGACCCCGGACGATGCGATCGCCGCGGGCGCGATGGCGCTGTTCGGCGAGAAATATGGCGACGAGGTCCGCGTGCTGTCGATGGGTCTGGGCGAGGATGCGTCCTACTCGGTCGAACTGTGCGGCGGTACGCACGTCAATGCGACGGGCGACATCGCGATCTTCAAGATCGTCTCGGAAAGCGCCGTCTCCTCGGGCGTGCGTCGTATCGAGGCGCTGACCGGCGAAGGCGCGCGACTTTGGCTGAACGCCCGCGACGAGCGGCTGCGCGAGGCAGCGGCGGCCCTCAAGACCGCGCCCGACGACGTGCCGGCGCGCGTCGCCGCGCTGGTCGAGGAACGCCGCAAGCTCGAGCGCGAGCTCGCCGAGGCCAAGAAGGCGCTGGCGCTCGGCGGCGGTGCCGGCGCGGCGCCGGCGGGTCCGGAGCAGGTGAACGGCATCAATTTCGTCGGCCAGGTGCTCGACGGGCTCGAGGCCAAGGCCCTGCGCGGTGCGGTCGACGAGGCCAAGGCGCGGATCGGCAATGGCGTGGTCGCGCTGGTCGCGGTGAACGAGGGCCGTGCATCGGTCGCGGTCGGCGTCACCGACGGCATCGGCGTCAGCGCGGTGGACCTGGTGAAGGTCGCCGTCGCGGTGCTCGGCGGTCAGGGTGGCGGCGGCCGCCCGGACATGGCGCAGGGCGGCGGTCCGGACGGGACCAAGGGCGCCGAGGCGCTTGCGGCCGTGAAGGCGGCGCTGGCAGAGGCTGTCGTCGCCGCCTGATCAAAAGGGTCAGCGCCCGGGGGCGTAGCCGTCCTCGGGCAGCACCCAGATCGCCGTTTGGCTCATCTCCGGACGCAGCAGGCCGTCGATGGTGACATTGACGGTCAGTTCGCCGGCGCCGGCATCACGATAGCAGCGCTCATGCCCGGCGAGCGGTTGGAGCGCTTCCATCAGCTTGAGGCGGGTGTTGGCCTCCAGCGCAGGGCTCAGCGCGGTGCCGTTGCTGGTGAGCTTGCCGCTGTTGAAGTCCGCGGGGCGGATGCGGCTGCACACCATGCCGTCGCGCACCTGGCCGAACGTGGCATATTCGAGCACGATCAGCGGGTCGCGGTTGACCACGCCGGTAACCAGCGCGTCGAACGCGCCGTCGCCGCGCAGCGTGTAGTGGACGATAGTGCCGCAGGTACGCGCGCTGCGGTCGGGATCGATGCAGCGGATACGCCCGGCCTTGGCCGGGGCTAGCGGATCGGGAACGGCTTCGGCCTGCACGGGGGCGAGCAGGGCGAGGGCGAAGAAAAGCAGCATTGTGATCAGACCTTGTCGGGTTCGGCGGTGGCGTTCAGCCGCGAGCGCGTCAGCCGCGGGTCGCGTTGTAGACCGGCGGCTTCCTTGATCGAGCGGCGCATCTCGTCGCGCTTTTCGTGGATCGATGCAATCACCGGCCCGACGCCGAGGCCGAGATCGACCAGCAGCGCCTCCGAAAGTTGCAGCGAACTCTCCAGCGTCTCCGGCACCGCATCGGTGGCGCCGGCGCGATAAAGCTCGGCAGCATGGCCGGCATCGCGGGCGCGGGCGATGATCGGCAGCGTCGGCACCCAGCCGCGCACCCGCTTGGTGAGCCGCACGGTGAGCACCGGATCGTCCATGGTCAGCACCAGCGCACGCGCGCGGCCGAGCTGGAGCTGGTCGACCAGCTCGCTGCGGGTGACGTCGCCGAACAGCACATGGAAGCCGGCACGGCGCGCGCGGACCACCGTGTCGATATCGGCATCGACCGCGACATAGGGCTTGTCGTGGCGGCGCAGCATCTCGGCGACGGTGCGGCCGACGCGGCCGAAGCCGATCACCACCGTGCCGCTCTCGATATGGGCGAGGTCCTCGTCGGCGATCTGCGCGCCATTCTTGCCCTCGATCTTGCGCGCGATGCTGCGCCCCGCCTTGGCGAGCAGCGGCGTGGCGGTGAGGCCGATCGCGGTCACCGCGCTCCAGAACGCGGCGGTGCCCGGCGCGATCAGTCCGGCGGCACCGGCGACGCCGAGCACGATCAGCGTGGTCTCCGATGGGCTCGCCATCAGCACGCCGGTCTCGGCGGCCGTACCCATGCGCGCACCGGACCAGCGCAGCAGCACGGTCGTCACCGCGACTTTGACCACCATCACCAGCACGCTCGCCCCGAACAGCGCGACCCAGTTGGCGGCGACGAAGCCGAGATCGAGCTGCATGCCGACGGTGAGCAGGAACACGCCGAGCGCGAGGCCCTTGAACGGCGCAGTGATCGCTTCGACTTCGCCGTGATATTCGGTCTCGGCGATCAGCAGGCCCGCGATCAGCGCGCCGACGATCGGCGAGAGGCCCGCGGCCGTGGTAGCGAGGCTGGCAACGATCACCACCAGCAGGCTGGCGGCGAGGAACAGCTCGGGGCTCTTGGTCCGCGCGGCCTGGGCGAACATGCGGGGCAGCACGATGCGCCCGCCGACGAACAGCGCGACGACGGTCGCCGCGCCGATGCCCAGTGTCATCAGCAATTTGGTGACGCCGGCACCATCGGGGTTGGGTGCCATTGCGCCGAGACCGAAAATGATCGGCACCAGCGCCAGATCCTCGAACAGCAGCATCGCAAAGGCGGCGCGGCCGACCGGGCTGGTCGTGCCCGCAATAGGGATCACCAGCGCGGTGGAGGAGAGGGCGAGTGCGAGGCCGAGCCCGATCGCGCCACCGGTACTCAGGCCGGTCAGGTACAGCAGTGCCGCGAGGATCAGCCCCGACCCGAACAGCTCCGCCGCGCCAGTGCCGAATACCAGCGCGCGCATCGCCCAGAGCCGCTTGAACGAGAGTTCCAGCCCGATCGAGAACAGCAGCAGGATGATGCCGAACTCGGCGAAGGGCTCGATCGAGTGCGCGTCGGAGATGGTCAGGTAATAGAGCCAGGGCGCCCGGCCGACCAGGCTGCCGAGCCCGAACGGCCCGACCAGCAGGCCAGCGAGGATGAACCCGATCACTGGGCTGATGCGAAAGCGCGCAAAGGCGGGAATGACGAGGCCCGCAGCGCCGAGGATTACCAGCGTATCGCTGAAGCCGTGGTTGGACAGGCTCAGCATGCGATGTCCCGGTGGCGAGGTGCAGGCGCGGGGCGGGGAAGGGAGGAACAGAAAGGCCGATGGCCGGTGGCGGATTTTGCTCGCTCGGTCATGCCCCTTAGAGACGATGCGAGGCCCGGCATTGCAAGTAGAAAAGCCCGCCAGTGGCGGGCTTTTCCGTAGCTTTACGTAGAGGGAGGCGGCTTACTGCCAACTGCCCATCGCAGTCTCGAGGTTGACGCGGATCGCCTCGAAGAACTGCTCGGTGGTCATCCAGGCCTGGTCCGGGCCGATCAGCAGCGCGAGGTCCTTGGTCATCTTGCCGCTCTCGACGGTCTCGATGCAGACCTTCTCCAGCGTCTCGGCGAAGCGGGTCACCTCCGGGGTGCCGTCGAACTTGCCGCGATACTTGAGGCCGCCGGTCCAGGCGAAGATCGATGCGATCGGGTTGGTCGAGGTCGACTTGCCCTGCTGGTGCTGGCGATAGTGGCGGGTGACGGTACCGTGCGCCGCTTCCGCCTCGATCGTCTTGCCATCTGGGGTCATCAGCACCGACGTCATCAGGCCCAGCGAGCCGAAGCCCTGCGCGACCTGGTCCGACTGGACGTCGCCGTCATAGTTCTTGCAGGCCCAGACGAATTCACCGTGCCACTTGAGCGCCGAGGCGACCATGTCGTCGATCAGGCGGTGCTCGTAGACGATACCGGCGCTCTGGAACTGGTCCTTGAACTCGGTCTCGAACACCTCGGCGAAGATGTCCTTGAAGCGGCCGTCATAGGCCTTGAGGATCGTGTTCTTGGTCGACAGGTACAGCGGCCAGTTGCGGCCGAGCGCATAGTTCATCGAGGCGCGCGCGAAATCGCGGATCGACTCGTCGAGATTGTACATGCCCATGGCGACGCCGGCCTGCGGGAAATCGAACACCTCGTGCTCGATCGTCTCGCCATTCTCGCCTTCCCACTTCATGGTCAGCTTGCCCTTGCCGGGCACCTTGAAGTCGGTCGCCTTGTACTGGTCGCCGAAGGCATGACGGCCGACGACGATCGGCTTGGTCCAGCCTGGGATCAGGCGCGGGACGTTCGAGATCACGATCGGCTCGCGGAAGATCACGCCGCCCAGGATGTTGCGGATCGTGCCGTTGGGCGACTTCCACATCTTCTTGAGGCTGAATTCCTCGACGCGCTGCTCGTCCGGGGTGATCGTCGCGCACTTCACGCCGACGCCGTACTGCTTGATCGCATTGGCCGAATCGATGGTGATCTGGTCGTTGGTCTCGTCGCGCTTCTGCACCGAGAGATCGTAATACTTCAGATCGATGTCGAGGTACGGAAGGATCAGGCGCTCGCGGATCCATTCCCAGATGATCCGCGTCATTTCGTCGCCGTCGATCTCCACGACGGGCGTTGCTACCTTGATCTTCGCCATAAGCTCGCTTTCCTGAGACAGGTTGGTTCCCGGCAGCGTCTAGGGGCAAGGGCAGGGGGGATCAAGCGCCTCGAACAGCGCCCGATCCCGCCCATGGCGTCAAAGCGGCGCCTCAGCCGCTGGTGGTGCCGATCACATTGTCGTCGGAGTTGCGATCGATCCGCACATTGTACGGATCCGCACCTGCAAACGCCGGCTTCGCCTTGGTATGCAGCGTGATGGTCTGCACGCCGGTGCGGATCGGCAGGCGCTGGAGCAACAGCACGTCCTTGGCGGCGAAGCTGCCGCGGCCGGGCATCGCCAGGAACGCGCCGAACTCGGCGTGCTCGGCCATCGGCGCCTCGGTCTCCTTGCCCCTGCCGTCGGCGTAGAGCTTGTGCGCCTCGATCGTCAGCGTGGTGCGCCAGCGGCCGTCGGGCATCTTCTTCACCACCGCCGAGCGGGTCTTGATGTCGTACAGCGTGATGCGCTCGAACAGATCGGTGATCAGCGCATTCTCGGCCGGCGTCGCGCCGACGCGGAATTCGGCGATCAGGTCGAGGCTGCGCGGATAGGGCGGGCCCTGGAAGCGCCACCTGGCGTCATAGCGCTTGAGCGCCGCGTTGACCCGCGCCTCGCCCAGCTCGTCCTTGAGCCGGTACATGGCGAGACTGCCCTTGCGATAATGGATATAGGGCTGGTTCTCGACGCGCGCGAGCGGCAGTTCCTCGATCACCTCGCCGCCGCGGCTGCGTAGATAGCGGTCGAGCTCGTACTTGAGGAAGCGGCGGATCTGGTCGCGGCCGTAGAGGTGCTCCATCACCATCAGCGACGAATATTGCGCCAGCGTCTCGACGCCCATGGTCGCGCCCTGGTTGTCCGAGGTGACGACCTGGTGCGCCCACCATTGGTGGCCGAGCTCGTGGGCCGCGACATAGGTGACGTAATCGATCTTCTCGGGGTCCGACAGGTCGGCGATGAAGCCGATGCCTTCCGAATAGGGCATGGTGCCGGCGAACGCCTGGGCGAACTGGGCATAGTCCGGGAACTCGATGATCCGCGCCTGGCGGAACTGATAGGGCCCGAATGCCGGCTGGTAATAGTCCAGCCCGTGGCGGAAGGCGGCGAGCATCCGGTCGACATTGGCGCCGTGCTGGGCGTCGTAATAGACCGCCAGATCGATGCCGTTGTGCTGGAGATGCTTTTCCCGGTAGCGGGCCGACTGCACCGAATAGAAGTTGAGGATCGGCACCGTGGTGACGAACCGCGCGGTGCGGCGGCCACCCTGGGTGCGATCGGCCACCTTGTCGCCCGGCGCGATCGGCGTCTGGTCGGCATCGGTCGAAACGGTGATGTCGGTCTTGATCCAGTCGGTGTGGAAGGCGCTGAACCGGGTGCCGGCCAGGTCCTCGAGCTTGGGCGGGCGGAGTTCGGAGGAAAGGCTGTATTTGCGGCGCTTGGCGCGGTCCTGCAGCATGCCGGAGCGATCGATGCCCAGCACCGGCACGAATTCCGCATTGTTGACGAAGGTGCCGTTGGTGACGACGCGGGTGTCGTTGCCGCCATTGGCGAAGCCACGCTGGCGCCGCTCGGTGCGGAAGTCGAGCGTGGTCGTCCCGCCCGGCGCCAGCGGCGTAGCGAGACGGTAGATGCGGTACTGGAAGCGGGGAAAGTCCTTGGCGACGGTGCCGCCCGGGATCGTCACCGATATCAGCCTGGTCATCCGATCGCCCATGCGGACATGGATGGCATCGAGCGGCTTGCCGGTGCGATTGACCAACGTCAGCCGGCCGGCGGCGGTCAGGCCCGGTTGCTGCGGACGAATATCCACCGCGACGCGTACCGCCGCGATCGAAGGCTGGGGCACGCGCTCGAACGGCAGCAGCGTCTTTTCATATTCGGCGAGTTCGCGCTCGTCGCTGACCGGCGTCCGGTAGATGTTCCAGACATGAGTGTTGATATAGACCCACACGCCCGTCGCCACGAACACCGCCAGCGCCGCGCCGCCAAGCAGGCCTGCGCCACTCGCGAGCTTGCGCGGCAGGCGGCGGAGGCGCGGCAGCAGCCGCGTCTCGGTACCGCGCCGCCACAAACCGTGGGCGAGCACCAGCAGCAGCACCGCGAAGGCCGACCAGTAGAGCCGCAGCCACCAGGCGCCGATCCAGAAGGTCCCCTGGCCGTTCATGTCGGACAGCGGCACGCGTGGGCCCTGGGCGTAGTTGTACAGCACGTCGCCGAAGCCGAGATTGCCCAGCGTCATCCGGCCGATGATGTAGACCACCATCAGTCCCCAGCCGACGAACTTGTGCGGGCTGAGCGCCTGGAGGAACACCGCCAGCACCGCGAGCAGGGCATAGTCGACCGTCTCGGGCAGCACGTACCAGAGCAGATATTTGCCCAGCTCGAAATGGCTGTAGCTATGCACCAGTTGCATGATCATGCCGCCGAGCACGCTGACGACCAGCGTCGAGAACAGCACCAGCGTCACCGCCAGCGCCTTGGGTAGCACGAACGCCCAGTCGGGGATCGCGCTCGCGTCGACGATCTCGTGCATCTTCCGGTCGCGCTCGCGCCAGACGAGTTCGCCGGCATAATAGATGGCGATGATCAGCGGGATCAGCCCGAAGGCGCCCTTGAGCAGATCGATCACGACGCGCGTCGCCGGCACCACCGGCGTGCCCACGATCTCGCCGAGATCTGTCAGCGACGCCATCGCATTGAACAGCCCGAGCGCGAGCAGCACGAAATAGGCCGGGCTCTTGAACACCTGCGCCATTTCCAGCCGGGTCCGCACGGCGAGCTGGGCCCAGGCAGTGGCGCGGTCGTGGCGCGGCATCGGCAGCGGGCCTACGGGGCGGGGGGCGTCCATGGTCTCGGATACGGCTGCCGCGGCCTTGGCCGCCTTGCGCGCCTGCTTGGACGGGCGGGTCGAGAAGCCGAACCGGGCATAGGCGAGCGCCAGTGCGGCCGCAGCGACGCCGAGGACGATCAGCCGGTTCCACAGGACCAGCCCGGCGAGCGGGATGGTGAGCGTGTTGCGATCGGCTGCGGTCCAGTATTTGGTCAGGTAGCTGGTCGCGCCGACGCCGAACGGCTCGCCATAGGCGCCGGCCAGTTCATAGGCGGGGTTGCGATCGAGCACGAGGCTGGCGACAAAGAACAGGATCAGGAAGGCGACCACGCCGACATAGGTGGCCATCATCGATCGGGTGATCGTCGCCAGCGCGAAGAACATCGCCGAGGTCAGCAGGATGTTGGGCAGCGCCAGCACCACATAGGCGGAGAGATAATAGCCGAGCTGGTTCGGCCCGAGCGTTTCGGGGTCCACCCAGGGCATGTGGCTGCCGATCCACACCGCAAACGGCACCGCGAGGAAGCCGAGCGCCGCCGCCAGGAAAGCGCCGGCGAAGCGGCCGAACAGATAGGCGCTCTTGGTGACGCGGGTGGCGCGGACGATCGGACCGAAGCCGGTTTCGTCGTCGCGGACCACCACGTTCGCGACGAATGCGGTTGCCACGAACATGTAGAACAGCGTCAGGATCTGCATCATCTGCGCGATCGCGAACGGCGCGTTCTTGTGGACGTTGCCGCCCGAGCCGATCCGGATCTGGTCCACCGTGGTCGCGCCGAAGGCGAGCAGGAAGAAGATCACGATCGCGACCCAGAAGACCGGGTTGCGGCGCTGGTAGCGCCACTCGAAGCCGAGGATGCCGGCGAACATGGCCACCTCCCTCAGGCAGCGCGACGCGAGGCGTCGAGCGTCGAGAAATACACGTCTTCCAGCCCGCCCTGCACCGGCGTGAAGCCGTCGCCCGGCACGCCGTCGGCGACGACATGGATGATCGTGCGGCCGGCGAACAGCCGGGTGGAGATCACCCGGTAGCGCTCGCGGTGAGCCTCCAGTTCGTCGCGCGCGATCGTCTTCTGCCACACCCGGCCGCGCGTCTCGTCGATCAGCGCGAGCGGCGCGCCTTCGAGCAGCACCCGCCCGCCGGCGAGCACCGCCATGCGCGGGCAGAGGTCGGCCACGTCCTCGACGATATGGGTGGAGAGGATCACCACGACAGTGTCGCCGATCTCGGCGAGCAGGTTGAGGAAGCGGTTGCGCTCCTCGGGGTCGAGCCCCGCGGTCGGCTCGTCGACGATGATCAGCTGGGGGTTGCCGATCAGCGCCTGCGCGATGCCGAAGCGCTGGCGCATGCCGCCGGAGAAGCCGGCCAGCGCCTTCTTGCGCACCGCCCAGAGGTTGACCTGGTGGAGCAGCGCCTCGACCGTCTCCTTGCGCTCGCCGCGCCTCGCAATGCCTTTCAGCACCGCCATATGGTCGAGCATGTCATAGGCCGAAACGCGCGGGTAGACGCCGAAATCCTGGGGGAGATAGCCGAGCGTCCGGCGGAGCAGCTCGGGGGTGGCGATCACGTCGAGGTCGCCGAACCGGATGCTGCCCGAGGTCGGGGTCTGCAACGTGGCGATGGTCCGCATCAGCGTCGACTTGCCGGCGCCGTTGGGGCCGAGCAGCCCGAACATGCCCGGCGGAATCGCCAGCGTCACCCCGTCCAGCGCCCGGGTGCCGTTGCCGTAGACATGCGTGAGATTGTCGATCTGCAGCATAGGATACTCCCCCGTCGAAATCACGCAGAAAAGCTAGCAGCTGTATTGCCGATGTAAAGCAGTCCTGTGCGGCATGGTTCGCCGTGCTTGGCCCTGCGGAGCCTTCGCCGCATCGCCTCGTTGAGAGCGACGCACCGGCCGCGATTTCCGCTGTCGCCGGCGCTTACCGGGAGCGAAGGAGGAACGATGGCAGACATCGCCGGCTGGCTGGCCCTTGCCGCCACGTGCATCGCCGCCCTGATTACGGCTTCCAATCTCGGCGCGCGCGTCACCGGCTGGGGCTTCGTCGTGTTCACCGTGGGCGCCGGCGCGTGGATCGTCGTCGGCATCGCCACGCACCAGACGCAGTTGCTGTGGAGCAACATCTTCCTCGGATTGGTCGACCTGTTCGGCATCTGGCGTTGGCTGGGCCGCCGCGCCCGCTTCGGCGACGCCGCCGAGGTCGAGCAGGAACGCAGCCGGGAGCGCCCCGGTGAAAACCTCTTCGCCGCCTCCGGCCTCGACGGCATGCCGGTGAAGGGCCGCGACGGCGAGGTACTTGCCTATGCGGTGGATGCCATGCTGGCGTGCGCCGGCGGCGGCCTGTCCCACCTCGTCATCCGCGAGGGGGGCGTGGGCGGCGTCGGCGAAACCCTGCGGCGACTGCCCTGGGCCGAGGTGCGCGTAAAGGACAATGCGCTGGTGAGTACGCTCGACGCCGCCGCGCTGGCGCGGCTGCCCGTGGTCGAATCGCCGTAGAGGAGTGTCCGGTGGCGAAGGGGGTGGCCGTCGACTGCATCGTCTATTATCCTGTTATACCGTTTATGTTCTGAGAGCCTTTCAGTCCGTGCCCCCGCGAATGCCCCCATTTCGCGCGCCCGATTTGAGAGCCGGCTAGGTGCCTGCCTTAGGCGTGCACGCCCGCTTCCAGGCTTCGATGTCGCTCTCCCACTATCCGACGCGCCCAAGGCCGATTCGCACCTGTTTGGGAAGGTGCCGGCCTGCATCTGGCGGTAGATGGTGGCCGGGTGCAGCGAGGTTTCGCGACGGACCTCGGTCATCTTCAGCAGGCGGCCGCTATGGGTCGTGGGTGCGGTGAAGGGCATCAGTTCCGACATGGTTCAGCTCTTTCGGATTGGGGGCGAGCAGCGGTCGCCCATGGTTGGAAATGGCGTGCAACGTGGGTGCGGCTGGCGCCCGCGCGCCTCGCGCCGATCAGCGCCGCGCCGCCTGGGCGCGGGTGAGCAGCAGGACCAGGTGGAGCGGCACGCTGCACAGCGCGGCGCAGACGAGCAGCGTGACGAGCAGCACGCGGGCGGCCCTGGCGATCAGGCGCATGTCCGGCCTCCCCGGCTGCAGGCGGAGCAGCGATCCTGCTCGACCCAGCGGCAGGCGCCGCCTTCGCCGTCCCCGCAGCGATCATGCGCCGAGCAGCCGCAGCCCCGGCAGATGCGCGGGTGGCGGTGAGGCGGCTCCTCGGCGAGCTGCCAATAGACGTCGGGATCGAACGGGAAGGCCCGCAGCAGATGCGCGATCGTGGAGCGATAGAGCGCAGTGCGGCCCGGCGTCTCCAGCCGGCGGAGAAACGCCACGGCGCGCCGGTGATCGGCGCGGCTGTCGACCAGCCGATCGGCGGCTTCCGCGATCGAGAGGCGCGCGGCAACCCGCCGGAGGCGCAGATAGTCCGAAGGGGTGAGGCGCGGTGCCTCCACCAGTTCCGGCCACAGGCTGGGTTGCAGCACCAAGGCGGCGGACACGCGGCGGCGCAACGGCGCGGGGCCGGGCAGGGGCGCGATCATTGCAGCGCCTCCCACAGCAGAACCGCCGCCCAGCCCGCGCCGATGCCGGCGAGCAGGCGCAGGCAGGCGCGATCGAGCGGGCGGAGGATCCAGCGCGTCCGCCGGCACGCCGGGCAGGCGCAGGCGCCCATCCGCAGCGGGCGGGGCGAGGGGGGAGCATAGGCTTGCATCGCGATGGCTTCCTTTCAGGCAAGCGGGGGCGT
>NZ_QQWY01000027.1:0-64837 GCF_003950455.1 Sphingomonas sp. ABOLE | reverse complement strand
CCATATGGGCGCGGGCACCAAGGCCTATGCCTTCATCTGGGCGATGGCGGGCGAGAACCAGGATTATACCGACATGCAGGTGCTGGATATCTGCCAGCTGGCCTGACCCCTTAACTCCCCCTCCCGCAGGCGGAGGGGGAGGAGGATCCCAACATGACCAACCCCTTCGATCTCACCGGCCAGGTGGCTGTCATCACCGGCGCGAACACTGGCATCGGCCAGGGCATCGCGCTGGCGCTTGCCGCTGCGGGGGCGGACATCGCCGCCGTCGGCCGTACGCCTGCCGAGGAAACCGTGCGCAAGGCACGCGCGCTCGGCCGCCGCGCCGAGCTGATTGCCGCCGACCTGTCCACGATCGCACCTGTGGACAGGGTTGTGGACGAAGCTGTGAATAAGCTGGGGAAAATCGACATCCTGGTCAACAATGCCGGGATCATCCGCCGCGCCGACAGCCTCGATTTCACCGAGGCGGATTGGGACGCGGTGGTCGATACCAACCTCAAATCGGTGTTCTTTCTCTGCCAGGCCGCGGGCAAGTTCATGGTCCGCCGCTTCGGCGAGACCGGCGAGCGCGGACGGATCATCAACATCGCCTCGATGCTCAGCTTCCAGGGCGGCATCCGCGTGCCGAGCTATACCGCGTCCAAGTCGGGCATCGCCGGGTTGACGAAGCTGCTGGCCAACGAATGGGCGGCGAAGGGCGTGAACGTGAACGCGATCGCGCCGGGCTATATCGCCACCAACAACACCTCGGCGCTGCAGGCCGACGAGACCCGCAACCGCCAGATCCTCGAGCGCATCCCGGCGGGGCGCTGGGGCGATCCGGCGGATCTGGGCGGCGCTGCGGTCTTCCTTGCCTCACGCGCTTCGGACTATGTGCAAGGGCATATTCTCGCCGTTGACGGAGGCTGGTTGGCACGATGACGTTCGCATTTTTCGGGGAAATGATGCTGCGGCTCTCGCCGCCGGGTCGCGAGCTGCTGCTGCAGACGCCGAAGCTCGACGTGGCGATCGCGGGGGCGGAGGCGAATGTCGCGACCGGGCTGGCGTGCCTGGGGCATAATGTGGCGATGATCAGCGCGGTGGCGGACAATCCGCTCGGCGCCGCAGCGGTGGGCGAACTGCGCCGGCGCGGGGTCGATACCCGGCGCGTGCTCGCGGCGCCCGGCCGAATGGGGCTGTACTTCCTCACCCCCGGCGCGGGGCTGCGCGCTTCGGAGATCGTGTACGACCGCGCGAACTCGGTGTTCGCCGCGCGGCCTGCCGAGAGCTGGGACTGGGACGCGCTGCTCGACGGCGCGACCCGGCTGCACCTTTCGGGCATCACGCCTGCGCTGGGGCCGAACACCGCAGCCGCCGCCATCGCCGCGGCCGGAGCGGCGAGCGCGCGCGGCATCGCCGTATCGTTCGACGGCAATTACCGCGCCAAGCTGTGGGAAGCCTGGGACAGCGATCCGCGCGGCGTGCTGACCCAGCTGATCCGCCATGCCGACATCCTGTTCGGCAACCATCGCGACATCTCGCTGCTGCTCGGCGAGCAGTTTTCGGGCGACGGCGCCGATCGGCGGCGCGAGGCGGCCGAGGCGGCCTTCGCGGCCTTCCCCAAGCTCCAGCTGATCGCCTCGACCGCGCGACATGTCGACGATGTCGACAGCCACCGCATTGCCGCGCGCGTCGATACCCGCGAGGGCGGGCACCAGACCGAGGAACTGCGCGTCAGCGGCATCGTCGACCGGATCGGCGGCGGCGACGCCTTCGCGGCGGGCGTGCTCCACGGCCTGCTGGAGGGCGGCGATGCCCGCGCGATGGCCGAGGCCGGGCTGGCGCTGACCGCGCTCAAGCACTCGCTGCCCGGCGACGCCAGCCTGTTCACCCGCGCCGACCTCGCCGCCTTCGCCGAGGGCGGGCTGGACGTTCGGCGGTAACCGGATGGCGCGCGGTGTCTGCGGGCGTTTTGCGCCTGCGCGGCACCGCGCGTACCGCCGGCTTCCTGTGTCGATTTGGGCAGCTGGAGGTAGCTGTCCACCGGTGTCCGCGGTGTCGTTCTTCTATCGCAATCGTTGGCGCCGCCGTATAGCATGGCGGCATGGAGAAGACGGGCAAGCCCACCATCAACGACGTCGCCCGCATTGCTGGCGTATCGAAGAAAACCGTCAGCCGCGTCATCAATCGCTCGCCGTTATTGAACCAGGATACCCGCGCCAAGGTGGAGGCGGTGATCGCCGATCTCGGTTACATCCCCAATGTCCAGGCGCGCGCACTGGCGTTGCGGCACAATTTCCTGCTCGGCCTGATCCACGACAATCCCAACGCGCAGATGGTGATGAACGTCCAGGCCGGTATCCTGGAAGCGATCCGCGACACCGAGTTCGAGCTGATCGTCCGCCCGATCGATCGCGGTTCGTCGACCATGCTGGCGGACGTGCGCGCCTTTCTCGAGCGGCAGCGGCTGTACGGCGTGCTGATCCTGCCCCCGGTCTCCGAGAACGACATGCTGGCCGAGCTCTGCCAGAGCCTTGGCACCCGCTATGTCCGCATGGGATCGACGACGCTCGACGCGCCCGAGCACATGGTCGCCTCGAACGACTGCGAGGTGGTGCTCCAGGCGGTGCAGCACCTGATCGCGCTCGGCCATCACCGGATAGGTCTGATTGCCGGGCCGCACGGCTTCCGCTCGGCCCGCGAGCGCCGCAAGGGGTTCGAGCAGGCGCTGAACGAGGCCGGCATCAAGCTGCCGCGCAGCATGATTGCCGAGGGTACCTACACCTTCGAAAGCGGGCTCGCCGCCGCCGATCGGCTGCTGGACCTGTCGCCGCGTCCCACCGCGATCTTCTCCTGCAATGACGAGATGGCGGCGGCGACGCTTCATGCCGCGCGGCGTCGGGGCATGAGCGTGCCCGAGGACCTGTCGATCATCGGTTTCGACGACACCGCGATCGCCGCGCATCTTTGGCCGCCGCTGACCACGGTGCACTGGCCGATCGTCTCGATGGGGCGATCGGCGGCACTCAAGCTGCTGGCCGATTTCTTCGGCGACGAGCAGGGGGTGGAGGAGCCGTCGCTCTTCCCCTCGACGCTGATCCACCGCGCGTCGGTCGCACCGCCGCGGCGGGGGGGCGACTAACGAGCTTTACGCCAGTCCGGCGCTCGGAAGGCCGTCCACGCTCGCGGAAGCGCGTGCGCGCTTCGGCGGGCCTACGCGACGTAGAACAAATCGCACCGGAATGACGCGAAGTTCGGCGCCTCGATATGCTGCACGGCGGTGGCGGGCCTGCCGCCGGTGCGATGCCCGATCGCGGTGTTCAGCCCGCTCCGCACGAGAAGCCGGATCCCGGATTCATCAGTCCCAGCGCGGCGGCTAGCTTGATGCGCACGGGCGCTGAAGTGGATAAAATATATCTTCCAGCATGAACCTTTGCTGCGAAGAATTCGGCGTAAGCAGGTCAAATGCTGCCGGTCATCATTCATATTGAAGTAAGATGGGTTTGTCGTCCTTGGCTGTAGCAGCGTAACCCGCAAAACAAAAAATGGGGCGCATGATATGATCGAGGCGCATGACAAGGGAGAGAGAAGGATGGCACAGATAAACATCGTGATGGTGTTCGATGCGCAAGCAGTTCTGAGCGCAGGTTCACCGAGCAGCAGTTCGACCCAGCCGACGGGTTTGGCGCATCCACCTTCGCCGCCATATTTCGCGTACATGATCACGGAGCAGCAATATCTGGCGCAACCGGTCCAGAATGCGGGTAATGCCACGCCCAACCTTATCATCAATGCGACCGTGGGCGATACGGTCAACTGGTATGCTGTCACCCTTTCCGGGGATCAGCCGACCTACTGCATCCCGTACAATATCGCGCAATTTTCCGGCAGCACCGTCATGACGACGCCCATCGGCCTCACCGCGCAGCCCACCGTGCCGGTGCCGCCGCCGCAGCAGAGCACGTCCAACCCGACCTGGACGGCGACGCAGCAATATCAGTATTTCATGACGTCGAACGTGCTTTCGCCCGGGACGGAAGGATATCAGGTCTGGTTCCAGGTCGTGCAGATGGGAACCAGCGGCAGCCTCTCGACGCTGGGCTATTATTACTGGGATCCCAGCGTTCAGGTACTCGGATGATCGAAGAACCAGGGGCGGCCGCCGTGGCAGCCGCCCCCGTATCGCGCGTCAGAAGCTGCCGCGCAGGCCGACCAGGAACTGGCGGCCGGGCTTGTACTGGGTGAACGTCGCGTTCGGGAACTGGAAGTAGGAACGCAGCGTCGCATCGGTGAAGTTCGACACGTTGATGGTCAGCTGGGGCGCCTTTTCCACGCCGAGGACCTTGTCGAGATCGAAGGCCGAGGAGAAGTCCCAGGTGGTGTAGTCCGAGTTGAACAGCGCCGCCGCCGGGATGCTGTTCTGCGAGTTGCCGCTGCTCTGCGACCCCTCGCGCGAAGTCACCGCGACGCGCAGCATCACGCCGTTCCGCTCATAATAGCCGGTAACGTTGTAGGTGAACGGCGCCACCCCGAACGCCTGTGCCGGGCCGTCGCTGGTCTGGTCGACGAGCGTGGCATTGGCGTTGAAGCCGAAGCCGCGGACGCCGAGCTTCTCGGTGAGGAAGTCGAGCGGCTGGACCCACTGGAATTCCAGGCCGTTGATCTTCAGCTTGTTCGGCACGTTGACCTGGCTGGTGACCAGCACCGTCGCCTGGGTCGGCCCGCCGCGCGAGTTCAGCGCGATCTGCTGGGTCGGATTCAGCGTGTCGTAGGTGATGCCATATTGCGCCAGTGCGGAGAACGGCACCGTGTTGTTGACGTTGGTGGTGAAGCCCTGGATCGACTTGCGGAACGCGTTGAAGCTCACCACGCCCTCGCGACCGATGTAGTATTCGAAGCCGAGGTCGATATTGGTCGAGATATAGGGCTCGAGCGCCGGATTGCCGATCGTCGCCTGGTCGGCCGAGGGAGCGCCGAAGCTCACGCCCGGCAGCTGTGCCGCGGGATCGGGGCGGGTCATCGTCTTCGATGCCGCGACGCGGACGACCGCGTGCTCGCTCACGTCATAGGCCAGCGTCGCGGCCGGCAACCACTGGGTGTAGTTGTTGCGGGTCGACACGATGTTGACGAGGTTGGGGTAGCGGCTGCCGTCGGCGATCTGACCCCCGGCGGGGGTAGCGTTGCGGGGATCGGCGATCGAGACGCGGCCTTCGATCGTCTGGATCGTGTTCACATAGCGCAGGCCGAGGTTGAAGCGCAGCATGTTGCCGCCGACTTCCTGCTCGCCGTTCAGCGTGGCGAAGGCCGACTTGACGACTTCGCGGATCAGGCCGCCGCTGGCGCCGGTGTTGGCGCCGCCGCTTTCCGGTGCATTGTCGTGATAGGTGTCATAGTTGCTGGCCTTGCGGAACGCATCCCAGTCGACGGTGACGAAGCCAGCGGGGCCCGGCTTCAGATAGGTCGGGAAGGCCGAATTTGGGATCAGCGAACCGCCATAGGTGACCGGCCCGCTCTGACCGGCGGAGAAGCCGGTCCCGAGGCCCGGATAGGTCGGATAGCCGGCAGGTGCCGCGCCCGGCTGATTCAGGCCTTCGCAGAGCGGCTGCGAGTTGGGGCTCGGCAGGTAGACGCTGGGGTTGTTGCCGCACGCTGCGTTCTGCCACGGTCCGGTATTGTCGAAGCCGCGGATCCGGCGCGAGACGTCGTCATAGGCGCCGCCCACCTTCAGGTTCAGCGCACGATCCCCCCAGGTCAGGTCGCCGCGCACGCCCTTGTTCTTGTTCAGCCGGCGCTCGTCCTGCAGGTTGACGCGGCTACCGGTGTACCAGCCGAAATTGGCCGGGTTGTTCAGGTCGAGGCTGCTCTTGATTTCCGGCAGGCCGCCATTGTTGGTGTAGGTGACGGTCGCCCCCTGGCCGAGCGGCGTGGTGGCGCCGACGGTGGGGCTTTCGCGGTGGAAGGTCGAGCGGGCGTAGTTCGCCTGGAGATTGGCCTTCAGCGTGTCGTTGATCTCCCACGCGACGCCCGGGTTGACGCTCCACAGCTCGGTGGTCTCGTGATAGGGGCGGAATTCGTTGAAGAACTGCGTGTTCGCGAAGGTGCCGCTGGTGACGGTGCAGCCCGCGCTGCAATCCGACTTGTCGAACTTCAGATTGGTCGGGATCGCCGCGCCGTTGCGGCCGATCCATGCGATGTTCTCGCGGATCAGTTCGTTCTCCTTGTAGCCGTACAGGCCGTCCACATAGAAGTGCAGCGTATCCGTCGGGCGATATTCGGCGCTGACGATCGCGTTGATCCGGTCGCGCGGACCGCGAATGTCGGTGGTGCGGCCAAGGCGCGGGATCAGGCCGTTGTCGATCTGCTGGATCGTCGCGCCCGGATTGTTGGCGAGGAGGAAGGCGCGATCGATCGTCTGGCCGGCCACCAGGCCCGCGCCGGCACCCGTCGGCACCACGGCCGGAATGGTCCAGTTGCCGCCGCCCGTGGTATTGCAGCCCGAGGTTGCGCCGCACTGCGCGGCGGTCAGCGCTGGATTGGTATAGCCGATCGTCTCGAAACCCTTGGTGCGGGTGAACAGCCGCTGCGCAGAGACGCCGGCGAGGATGCCGATCGTGTCGTTGTGCCAGCTGCCGATCAGCGAGCCGCGCGCGCCGATGCGCTTGTCCGGCTCCTGGTTCGAGCCCTGGATGTTGTAGGCGAGGAACGAGTCCGCGCGGTCGAACGGACGTGCCGAGCGCAGGTCGACGTTACCGGCGGCGCCGCCCTCGAGCAGGTCGGCGGTATAGCTCTTGTTCACGGTAAGCTTGGTGAACAGGTCGGTCGGGAAGAAGCTGAGGTCGACCGAGCGATCGGTGCCCTGCGCGTCGGTGCTGCCCGAGGAGGCGACCGCGATCGGCGCGCCGTTCAGGGTGACGTTGGTGAAGTTCGAGCCGAGGCCGCGGATCGCGACATTGACACCTTCGCCGGTCACGTCGCGGGTGATGGTGATGCCGGGGATGCGGTTGAACGATTCCGCGATGTTGGTGTCCGGAAACTTGCCGATGTCTTCCGCGAAGATCGAGTCGGTGAAGCCGGTTGCATCCCGCTTGGCGTTGACCGCCTTGGCGAGCGACGAGCGATAGCCGGTGACGACGATTTCCTGCTCGCCGCCCTGCGCGATCGGCGCTTCGCCGGACTGGGGGGAGACGGAGGGCGCGTCCGGCGCCGTCTCGCCAGCGGGCGGCGTGCTCTGCGCCCAGGCGGTGGACGCGCAGGTCGCGCTGAGGATGGTCGCGCACAGCAGGGCGGTGCGGGCAGGGCGGAAGCTGCGGGAAATGGTGGTCATGTTTCAGGTCCCCTCGAAGTGGCCCGGCGCGCGGCCGGTCCTTTCCTTCAACGTGTTGATCGTGACGGACGAGATGCTCCGATGGCGGGCGCACATCGTGTGCCGCGGCAAGGAGACTCGTTCGCGCTGTTGGTTCAGAGGTGCCGGGTCAGGGTGGATCGGCGTCGCCTGCAACGCCTGCCCGTGCGATCGATTCGCTCGGCATGAGATGCGTCGGTCGGCTCATCCATCCTCTTCCCGGGGTGCGCGCCGACTTATGCTGCCAGCGTCATGTTAGCGGTATCTTCCACGCTTTGGTCTGGCCGTCAATGGCCCGTTGGCCAGACCATGCGCTTTCGCCGCATGCGAGGTTTTGCAGCAACACCCCCGGCGATGCTGAACAATTGTGTCCCGCGCGGTGGCATGCCAGACCATGGACACGACGGGAGGGACCACCACATGCACGCACTTCGCCTCGGGCTTCTGCTCGCCACCGCCGCCATCCTGCCGGCCGCCGCGCAGACGCAGAAGGCGGAGCTGATGACGCCGCCCGCGGGGGCACGGCACTTCACCATCAGCTCCACCGCGGGCAAGCATGGCGACGTCTGGTCGTGGACACTGGCCGACGGGCGCATCGCCTATCGCATGTCGATGTCGCTGCGCGGCTGGATCACCGAAACCGACGAAGTGGTACGGCTCGGGCCCGACCAGCGGCCGATCGACCTGGCCGTGCGCGGCTTCACCGACAGCGGCGACGCGACCGAGACCTTCACCGTGGACGCCGGCGGCGTCGCCCGCTGGAAGACCGCAGTCGATGCGGGCGAGAAGCCGTTCGGCAAGGCGCGCTACACCAGCTATGGCGGCCCGTGGCTGGCGTTCGAGAACGACGTCAACGCGCTGGTCGCGGCCGGCACGGCAGGGATCGACCTGCTGCCGAGCGGCCATGCCAGCATCAGCATCGGCAAGGCGATGGAGATCGACGGGCCGAGCGGCAAGAAGACGGTGAAGCTCGCCTATATCACCGGCACCGGCTTCTCGCCCTCGCCGGTGTGGCTCGACGCGCAGAACCGCTTCTTCGGCGTTTCCGGGGGCATGTTCCTGTTGCCGGAAGGCTATGAGGCGGCGGGCCCCAAGCTGAAGGAAGTCCAGGACAAGGTGGCGGCCGAAATGGTGCGCGGCGTCGCGCACCGGTTTCTCGTCCCCGCGAACCGCACGCCGACGCTGGTCGACCATGTGCTGCTGTTCGATTCGGTCGCCGGCAAATATGTGCCCGACCAGGCCGTGCTGATCGCCGACGGCAAGGTGGCGAAGGTCGGCCCGGCGGGCAGCATCGCGGCGCCGACGGGGGCGACGGTGCTCGACGGCAAGGGCCGTACGCTGCTGCCCGGCCTGTGGGACTCGCACCAGCATGTCGGCGACGACTGGAACCTGCTCCAGAACGTCGCAACCGGCATGACCAATTATCGCAGCCCCGGCTCGTCGATCGAAGATGCGCAGAGCATCTTCAAGCGCCGCGCTGCGGGCGACCTGCTGGCGCCCGACGGCAAGGTCTCGGTGATCATCGACAAGAAGGATCCGCTGGCCGCGCAGGGCGCGCTCACCGTCTCCTCGGCGGCGGAGGCGGTGGCGGCGGTCGACAAGATCAAGGCCGCCGGCATGTGGGGGGTGAAGTTCTACACCTCGATGGACCCGGCCTGGGTTGCCCCTGCGGCGGCCGAGGCGCACAGGCTGGGGCTGCACGTCCACGGCCATGTGCCCGCGCATATGCGTCCGCTCGACGCGGTGCGCGCGGGCTATGACGAGGTCACCCACATCAATTTCATCCTGATGCAGGCGATGCCGCAGGACGTGGTCGACAAGGCCAACACCGCCGCGCGGCTGGAAGGGCCGGCGCAGTACGGCAAGGACCTCAACCTCGACTCCCCCGAACTGCGCGCCTTCTATGCCGAACTCGCCAAGCGCAAGACCATCATCGACCCGACGCTCTCGGTGTGGGAGCCGATGCTGACCTCCGACGGCAGCGCGGTGCCCCCCGAATATGCGGCCTATGTCGACATCGCGCCGCCCGCAGTGGCGCGTGGGTGGAAGATCGGCGGCTATCCGCTGTTCGCCGGCCTGACCCGCGCGGATTTCCGCAAGAGCTTCGGCAAGATGGTCGAAGTGGTCGGACGGCTGCACCAGGCAGGCGTGCCGATCGTCGCGGGCACCGACGGCTATGGCCTCGAACTGGTCCGCGAGCTCGAGCTCTACCAGCAGGCCGGCCTGACCAATGTCGAGGCGTTGCAGACCGCCACGATCGTGCCCGCGCGGATGGTGGGGATGGACGACCACGTCGGCGCGATCGCGCCGGGCAAGACGGCGGACATCATCCTCGTCGAAGGCGATGTCTCCAAGGACATCGGCAACCTGCGTCATGTGCAGACCGTGTTCCTCGACGGCTATCGGCTCGACGGCGACGCGCTGCGCAAGGCGAGCGGGCTGACGGGCATGCCCAAGTAACATTTCGTTACGGCACCATCACGCGATCCCTGCGTTGATCGCGTAATGGGCCGCTCCTTCACCTCCATGCCCGATCGGGGCACCAGCCGGCGCTTCGCGTTGCCGGTTGCGGTATGGACCTTGGTGTTGGCGGTGCTGTTCGGGGCAGTCGCGCCGCTCGGCCCGCCCGACACGCTGGTGCACGGCCCGGCGTTCAACCCCGCGACGACCAGCGTGGCGATTGCCGCCAAGCGCGGTGACCAGGGCGTAGGCCTCTGGCAAAGCGCGCGTGGCGGGCGGCAGGATGGCGCTGCCGGTAGCGGTGTCGTACTTGCCCTGGCACCGGCGCTCGCGGCGATTCTCGTCCTTCTTGGTCTTTCCTACGCGCGCACGCCCACAAGGGTGCTGCGCCCGGTCCGCTGCGGCGCGCGCGGCGCACGGTCGCCGCCGGCGCGTCGCTGCTGAGGCGCCAAGCGCGCCCGAACGCCTGAACTTCGTCTTCGCCGCCGCTGCGGCGCTGGAGGAGGACCCTATGCGTAGAAGAAGAGGCAAGCGGCCCCCGAAATGGTTCGCCATCGCCGTCTGGTCCGGCATTGCCGGTGCCGCGGCGCTGTTGGCAGCCGCGATCGGCGTGGCCCAGTCCTGACCTGCATCGACACCGGTTGCCTTCAGGCGCGGCCGGTGTCGAACCAGTTTTTCATTTCAAGGAGGATCGATGCCGCATCATGCGCCCCTGATCGCCACCATCGTCGCCGGACTTGTCGTCGCCTTCATTTTCGGCGCGATCGCGCACCGGATCAAAGTCTCGCCGATCGCCGGCTATCTGCTCGCGGGCGTGGCGGTGGGGCCGTTTACCCCCGGCTTCGTCGCCAATTCGGGGCTCGCCAACGAGCTCGCCGAGATCGGCGTGATCCTGCTGATGTTCGGCGTCGGCCTGCATTTCTCGCTGCGCGACCTGTTGTCGGTGCGCAGGATCGCAGTGCCCGGCGCGGTGGTGCAGATCGCCGCGGCGACCGCGATGGGCATCGGCCTCGCCACTGTAGCCGGATGGGGACTGCAGGCGGGCATCGTCTTCGGCCTGGCGCTGTCGGTGGCGAGCACGGTGGTGCTGCTCCGCGCGCTGCAGGGGCACGACATCGTACAGACCGAGCGCGGGCGGATCGCGGTCGGCTGGCTGATCGTCGAGGATCTGGCGATGGTGGTGGCGCTGGTGCTGCTGCCGGTGCTGGGCGAGGTGATGGGCGGCGAGGGCGGCGGGTCGCTGCTCCAGCCCTTGCTGTCCACCTTCCTCAAGGTCGCCGGCTTCGTCGCGTTGATGCTGCTGGTCGGCCGCCGGGTGATCCCGTGGACGCTGCAATGGGTGGTCGGCACCGGCTCGCAGGAGCTGTTCCGGCTGGCGGTGCTGGCCATTGCTCTCGGTGTAGCGTTCGGCGCCGCGCTCGCGTTCGACGTGTCGTTCGCGCTGGGGGCGTTCTTCGCCGGCATGATCCTGGGCGAGACCTCGCTCAGCAGGCGCGCGACCGAGGAGACGCTGCCGCTGCGCGATGCCTTCGCGGTGCTGTTCTTCGTCTCGGTGGGGATGCTGTTCAACCCTTCGGTGCTGGTCGAGCAGCCCCTGGTGCTGCTGGCGGCGGTGGCGATCATCCTCGTCGGCAAGTCGCTCGCGGCCTATGGGATCGTCCGTGTGTTCGGCTATTCGAACCATACCGGGCTCACCGTCGCGGTCAGTCTCGCGCAGATCGGCGAATTCTCGTTCATCCTGGCGGGTCTCGGCACCGATCTCGGGCTGATGCCGGCGGCGGCGCGCGACGTGATCCTGGCGGCGGCGATGCTGTCGATCTTCCTCAACCCCTTCCTCTTCGCCTGGGTCGCCAAGCGCTACGAGGTTGCGGAAGCGGGTCGCGAGGCGGTGGCGCCGGTCGATCTGCCCAAGGGCCATGTGATCCTGATCGGCTATGGCCGGGTGGGCAAGATGATCGCCGAGGATCTCCAGCAGCACGGTAAGGCCTTCGCGCTGATCGAGGACCAGAACGACATGGCCGAGCAGGCGCGCAAGGCCGGCATCACCGTGGTGGCGGGCAATGCCATCGACGTGCGGACGCTGGTCGCCGCGCAGATCGGACAGGCGAGCAAGCTGCTGATCGCGATCCCCGCCGGGTTCGAGGGCGGGGCGATCCTCCAGCATGCCCGCCAGCTCGCGCCCGGCGTGCCAGTGGTGGTGCGGGCCCATTCGGCCGACGAGGTCGCGCACCTTGAGGGCCTGGGCGCCGACGAGGTGGTGATGGGCGAGCGCGAGACCGCCAACCGGATGATCGAGCTCGCCCGCGGCATGCCCGCGGGATCGGATCAACCGGCGATGAGCCCCGCATAAGCCGGCAGGCGATGGAGGGTGGCGCCGTTCAGCGCCTCCACCACCGAAAGCCCTTCCAGCAAGGCGGGCGGCAGGTCGACGGGCGCCGCCGAGAGGTTGAAGGCGCAGACCAGGCGTTCGTCCCCGGCGGTGCGGGCGAAGACCAGCAGCGCTTCGTCGGCGTGGAGCACCGTCATCGCGCCGTCGACCAGCGTCGGGTGCTGCTTGCGTAGGCCGATCAGCCGGCGGGTGAGGCGGAGCAATGAGGCGGGATCGGCATCCTGCACGTCGACCGCGCGGCCCAGATGATCGGCTCCGAGCGGCAACCAGGGGCGGGTGACCGAGAAGCCGGCATTGGGCGCATCCGCCACCCAGGGCATCGGTGTGCGGGCGCCGTCGCGGCTGAGGGTGAGCGGCCAGTTGGCGATCGCCTCGGGGTCCTGCAGGTCCTCGAACCCGATCTCGACCTGGGTCAGGCCCAGCTCCTCGCCATAGTACAGGATCGCATTGCCGCGTAAGGAGAGCAGCAGCAGCATCTTGAGCGCGGCGAAGGCGGCGCGGTGCTCGGGCGCTACCCAGCGCGAGATCGCGCGCGGGGCGTCGTGGTTCTCGAACGCCCAGCTCGGCCAGCCCACGCCTGGCGCGTCGGGCCATTCGGCGACGGCGTCGCGGACCAGCGCGGGGGTCAGGCGATCGGCGTAGAGGAAGTTGAAACCATAGGCGCTGTTCAGCCGCGTGCTCCCGGCGGTGAACAGGTGCATTTCGGCCTCCGGAGAGGGCCCGCCGACTTCGGCGACGGTGAAGCGGCCGGGATAGCGGTCGGCGAGTGCGCGCAGCTTCTCGAGCAGCAGCGGGATGTCCGCATGGCTTTGGTTGAAGACATGCTGCTGGAAGTCGAAGGGGCGGGTGCGTGGGGCGCCCGTGTCTGGCGCGGGCGGGTTATCGCGCAACTGCGGATCGTGCATCGTGAAGTTGATCGCATCGAGCCGGAACCCGTCGACGCCGCGATCCAGCCAGAACTTGGCGGTGGCGAGGGTGGCGGCCTGCACCTCCGGATTGTGGAAGTTCAGGTCCGGCTGCTCGCGCAGGAAGTTGTGCAGATAATATTGGCCGCGCCGCGCGTCCCAGGTCCAGGCCGGGCCGCCGAATACCGATTGCCAGTTGTTAGGCGGGCTGCCGTCGGGCTTGGCGTCGGCCCAGACATACCAGTCGGCGCGTGCGTTGGTGCGGCTGGTGCGGCTCTCCTGGAACCACGGATGCTGGTCCGAGCTGTGCGAATAGACCTGGTCGATCAACACCTTGAGGCCCAGCGCATGGGCGCGGGCGACCAGCGCGTCGAAGTCGCCCAGCGTGCCAAACACCGGATCGACATCGCAGAAATCGGCAATGTCATAGCCGAAGTCCCGCATCGGTGATGTGAAGAAGGGCGAGATCCACACGGCATCCACGCCCAGCGCCGCGACATGCTCGAGCCGCGCGGTGATGCCGGGCAGGTCGCCCACGCCGTCGCCATTCGAGTCCGCGAAGCTGCGCGGATAGATCTGGTAGATCACTGCGCCGCGCCACCAGGGGCGGGATTCGGTGGAAAGCTCGCGCATCGTCATGAGATTCACTTGGCTGCTCCGGCCGCGCAGACGGTGTAGCCGAACGCGGGAAGGGAAAGGGCGAGGCTGCCGGGTGCGACAGCGTTGGCGGGGCAGGCGCCTGCCAGGGTACGGAAGGCGGTGGAGCCGGTCTCGACCTGGATATTGCCGGTCCAGAGCTCGGCGCTGGTGTTGAAGGCGATCACGGTTTCCGCGCCGGTCTTGGGATCGAAGCGCGAGACGGCGAACAGCCCGGGCTTGTCGCTGGCGAAGCGGGTGACCTGGCGGCCGCGGGTGAGCGCCGGGTGGCTGGTCCGCAGCCGTGCGAGCGCGGCGATCTCGCGAAACAGCGGGTTGGCGGTGTTGAAGCTGGGCGTGGCGGTGGTCGCGTCGGTGCCGAGCAGATGGTTGTCGTTGTAGCTCGCCACCATGCTGCCGAACAGATCCTCACGGGCATCCTGGTCGTTGCCATCGCTGACGAAGCCCTGCTCGTCGCCGGAGTAAATGGTGGGCACGCCGCGGAGCAGCAGCAGCATCGCCTGGGCGAGCTGGACACGCTGGAGCAGTTCGGCGTGGCTTATCTTCGGGTTTGCCTGCTGGATGAAGGTAGCGGCGCGGCCGGCGTCATGGTTGCTGACGAAGGTGGGGAGCCGGTGCGCGGTCTTCTCCCCACCTTCGTAGAGCACGTCCGCCGCGAACACCTTGGCGAGCCGATCGGTGCCCTTGCCGCCGGCGACGTCGATCACCGCCTGGTTGAAGGCGAAGTCGAGCACCGCCGGGAACGTGTCGACGCGCGTGTGCCGGGCCAGCGCCGCGACCTCCGGATCTGCGACCTCCCCGAAGATGTGGAAATTGGGGATGCCCCTGGCCTTGGCGCGAGCGAGCATCGCCGGGACGAAGGCCTGCCAGAATGCTGGGTTCACATGGCGCGCGGTGTCGATGCGGAAGCCGTCGATCCCGAAGCGATCGATCCAGCCGCCGAAAATCGCGATCATGCCGGCGACGACGCGCGCATGCTCGGTCATCAGGTCGTCGAGGCCGACGAAGTCGCCCATGGTCGAGCTCTCGCCCGCAAAGGTCGAGTTGCCGCGATTGTGGTAGTAGATCGGGTCGTTGAGCCAGGCGGGCACCTTCACGTTTCGCTCCGCCTCGGGGACGTATGGCGTATAGGCATAGTCGGGCCGGACAAGCTTGGCGAAGTTCGCGTCGCTATGATCGCCATCGCCCGCGAAGCCCGGGTTGATCGCGGCGCCAGCAACACCGCCCTTGCGGCTGTACGGATAGTCGGCGCGACTGCGATAGCTGCAGTCGCCGCATTCGCGGTATTGAATTACGTCCGCGGTGTGGTTGACCACGATGTCCATGTACACCTTGATGCCGCGCTTGTGTGCCGCGTCGACCAGCGCTTTGAACTCGACGTTCGTCCCGAAATGCGGATCGACCTGGGTGAAATCGGTGATCCAATAGCCGTGATAGCCGGCCGATTCCTGCCCCTTCGGCCCCTGCACCGGCTTGTTCTTGAAGATCGGCCCGACCCAGATCGCAGTGGCGCCCAGCGCCTGGATATAGTCGAGCCGGTTCAGCACGCCCTTCAGGTCGCCGCCATGGTAGAAGCCCTTGGAGGCGGGGTCGAAGCCGGTGACCAGCCGGTCGCCGCTTAGCCCGCCGCGATCATTGGCGGTGTCGCCATTGTCGAAGCGATCGGGGAGGAGGAAGTAGAGCACCTCGTCCTCGGGCGGGCGGTCGCGATAGGTCTGCGCCATGGCCGGCGTCGCGGTGAGCGCGGCGGCGAGCAGGGCGAGGGCGGTCGAACGGATCATGCGGCAATCTCCGCGTCCGCGGCGCCGTGCGCGCGGACGAAGTCGCTATGGGGAGGCATCTGCGCGACTTCGCGCGCATTGAGCTTGGCGAGAAGGTCGAGATATTCGGCGATTTGCGCGCGCGGCGGCTGATCGGCGAGGGGGTGGTGTCCCCGGGCGGTGATGCCTTGGCCGACAAGCACTTGCAGCCAAGCGACGTCGCTGAACAGATCGCCGTCCTCGCGGAGGATCTCGCCGGTTTCGCGCCACAGGGCGATCTTCTCGGCAAGCCCGTGGGGCACCGGGGTCTCCCGCCGCTCGCGCCAGAAAGGCGCGTCGCGATCGTTCGCCCAATAGTGCAGGATCAGGAAGTCGCGGATGCGCTCGCTCTCGTGCGCGGCCTGGCGGTTGTAGCTGTCGCGCAGCGGCGCCGGCGCGCGGCGGCCGGGCAGCAGCTTCAATATGCGCTCCACGGCGGACTGGATCATATGGATGCTGGTCGATTCCAGCGGCTCGAGGAAACCGCTGGACAGACCCAGTGCGATGACATTGCCCGCCCAGGCCTGTTCGCGCCGGCCAGTGCGGAAGCGGATCGGACGCGGATCGCCGAGCGCCGGCTCGTCCAGCCCGGCGAGCAGCCGCGCGGCGGCCTCGTCATCGGAGAGATACCGGCTCGCATAGACGATACCGTTGCCGGTGCGGTGTTGCAGCGGGATCCGCCACTGCCAGCCGGCATCGTGCGCGGTGGCGCGGGTATAGGGGGTGAAGTCGCGGGCACGCGCGCTGGGCACCGCGAGCGCGCGGTCGCAGGGGAGCCAGTGCGACCAGTCCTGATAGCCGACGCCCATCGCCTCGCCGATCAGCCGCGCGTGGAAGCCGGTGCAATCGAGAAACAGGTCGCCCTCGATCCGGCGGTCGCTGTCGAGGTGGAGCGCCGCCACGTCGCCATCCGCGCCGTTGCGGGTGACGGCTTCGATCCGCCCTTCGTGCCGCACCACGCCGCGCGCCTCGGCATAGTCGCGCAGGAAGCGGGCGTAGAGGCCGGCGTCGAGATGGAAGGCATAGGGCATTTCCGGCAGCACGCGGACGGTGCGCGTCGGTCCGCGCTGCATCCGGTTGCCAAGCGCCGCGACATTGTTGAGCGCATAGGCGCAGAGCGGCGCGGCCACGCCTTCGGCCATCCCGCGCAGCCAGGTGTGGCGGAAGGCGAGCAGGCCGTTGTCGCGGCCCACATCGCCAAAGGCATGCATGTAGCGGCCGCCCCTGGTCCAGCCGACGAATTCGATCGCCAGCTTGTAGCTCGCCCGGGTGGCGGCGACGAAGGCGTCCTCGTCGATGCCGAGGCTGGCGTTGAACATGCCGATCTGCGGGATGGTCGCTTCGCCGACGCCCACCGTGCCGATCGCATCGGATTCGACCAATGTTACGGCAAAGCCCTGTCCGAGGAAGCGGATCAGCGCAGCCGCAGCCATCCACCCAGCCGTGCCGCCGCCGGCAATGACGATGCGATAGGGTGTTGTGGTTGCCATGGCCTACCCCTCCGGTGCCGATGGAACGGCCCGGCCCCCTCCCAGGAAGACCGGACCGCCGAACCTCAGAACTTGTAGGTGATACCGAGATAATAATCGCGGCCGTAGCGCTGATATTCGCGCACCAGGCGCGGGTCGCCCGCCTCGGTGGTGATGAACGGCGCGTCGGTGAGGTTCTTGGCCTGCGCCAGGATCGCGAGTCCCTTTAGCGGACCGGCCTGGAACTCATAGCCGATCTGCGCATCCAGCACGCCCTCGGACTTGCCGGTGCGGAACTCGGGGTTGGCCGAAAGGCCGGCCAGCTCCGCCAGGAAACTGTCACGCCAGCGATAGGTGGCGCGCGCCTGGAAGCCGTTCTTCTCGTAATAGGCGGTGCCGGTGGCGATCCACTTGGACTGGCCGGGGATGGTCACGGCCTGCGTGGCGTTGCTGCCATAGACGACCCGGCTGTCGACATAGGTGCCGCTCGCGAACACGCCGAACCCGTCAAGCGCCTGGGTGAAGGTGCTGAACGGCACCGAGGCGGTCGCTTCCACGCCGAGAATGTCGCCGCGGCCGGTATTGTCGGGTACGCGTACCAGGCCGAACTGGGCGTTCTGGGCGCGCACGATGGCTGCGGCTGCCGGCGGCAATGCCGAGAGCAGCGCCGAGAAGTCATACAGCGTGCTGTTGTTCGGATCGACGAAATCGGTGAGGTGCTTGTAGAAGCCGGTCAGCGCCAGATAGCCGCCGCCGCGCAGATACTTTTCCACCGAAATGTCGATGTTGGTCGACTGGTACGGGCGAAGCCGGAAATTGCCGCCGTTCGAGCTGAACGGGCTGTTCTGTGGCAGGCTGCCCAGGCCGAGCTTCGACAGGTCGATGCTCACCGCCTGGGTGATGCGTTCCTGGTCGAGGCGCGGGCGCACCATCGTCTGCGCCGCACCCATCTTCACGTAAAAGGCGTCCATCAGCTCCAGGCTGAACGTCGCCGAGGGCAGGAAGTTGGTATATTTGGTGCTGTCCTGGACCGGCGATGTGGTGACCACGCCGTTCTGCAGCGCCGCGATCGCGCCCGAGGAGCCCTGATCGGTGTGAACGACCTGCAGGCCGAGCGTGCCCTTCAGCGCCTTGCCACCGACGGTGCCGTCGATGTTGACCTTGGCATAGCCGGTATAGACCTTCTCGGTGACTACATTGTCGCGCACCAGCGAGTCCGGCCGGTTGTCGAACACCGAACGAAGCTGGCTGTACACCTTGAGCGGATCATAGGTCAGCATCTTCGGCACGCCGAGATAGGCAAGCGCCACCTGCTCGCCCAGCACCGCGTCGGCGGGCACGGCGAAGTTGGTCGGCGTGCCGCTGGCGACGGTGCAGTTGGTGCCGCCGCCCGGTGGGCAGAGGAAGTAGGAGGTGTAGCGGCTCGTCTTCTCGCGACGGCTGAAATTGCCGCCGATTTCCCAGCTCTTGACGATGCTGCCGCTGAACTCACCGTTGAAGCTGGCGCGCAGCGACTTTAGGTCGTCCTCGAAATCCGGGCGGTTGAGGAAGCCGGCCTGCACCACGGCCTGGGTGCCGTTGTAGCCCCAGCCGCGCGGATCGGTGAGCTTGATCACGCTGGTATTGGAATAGTCGAGCGTCGGCACGATGCTGTAGGTGCCGTTCGCATTCTGGCTGATCTTGATCGTGTCCTTCGCGCCCGACGAATTGTAGCCGGTACCCGAATAGGTCTCGAGCAGGAAGTCGGTGCGGGTGGCGTGGCTCCAGCTGGCGTCAACGATGAAGTGGATGCTGTCGCTCAGCTTGAAATCATTGTTCCAGCCCAGCGAGATATTCTCGGCCTTGCGCTTGTTGTAATCGTTGCGCTGCACGGCGACGACGTTGCTGAGCGTCGCGCTGGTCACCAGCCCGTTCTGGACCTGATAGCCCGGCTGGATGACTGCACCCGATCCCCATTGCGGCGCGATCGGGAACTCGATGCCGCGCAGCCGCTGGGTTTCCTCGAAATGTGAATAGAGGCCGTCGAAGGTCGAGTGGAAATTGTCGCTCGGCTGCCATTCGATCGTGGCGACGCCGCCATAGCGCTTGAGCAGGTTCGATTGCACATAGGGTTTGGCGCCGCCGAGGAAGAGGTTGTTGCCGGCCGCGGATTCATTGGGGAAGCCCCAGGCGGCGTAGCGCTCGATCTGGGTGGGCGTGTTCTGCGCCGAAACGCCGACCGCGACGCCCAGCGTGTCGCCGGCGAACTTGTCGACATAGGTCGCCGAGGCGCGATAGCCGTAGCGGGTGCCGTCGGGATTGAGCTTCTTCTGCTCGTTCATCTGGCCACGTGCGGCGACGACGAAGGTGCGCTGCGACTGGGCGAGCGGGCGCAGCATCCGCAGATCGACCGTGCCGGCGATGCCGGCGGCGATCAGCGAGGCATCGGCCGACTTGTAGACATTGACGTTCTTGAAGAATTCGGAGGGATACTGGTCGTATTCGACGCCGCGATTGTCGCCGACGGTCACCTGCTCGCGGCCGTTGAGCAGCGTGGTGGAGAAGTCCGGGCCGAGGCCGCGGATCGACAGGCGCTGGTCGCGGCCTTCGAGGCGCTGGGCGGTGACGCCGGGGATGCGAGCTAGCGAATCCGCGATCGAGACATCGGGCAGCTTGCCGATGTCTTCGGAGGAGACCGAGTCCACGATCATCGTGTTGTTGCGTTTGATGTTCGCGGAGGTGGCGAGCGCGGCGCGGAAGCCGGTGACGACGATCTCGCCGGGGCCGCTATCCTGGGCGTCGGCTGCGGGGGTGCCGCTGTCCTGCGCGAACGCAGCGGTGGTGACGCTGAAGGCGATCGCGGCGGCGCTGGCGCCGAGGGTGATGCGGGCGGCACGACGGCCGCGGAAATTGCTGAATACCATGTCTCTCCCCAATTTGTCTCACCCCCGGCTCTCGAGTGGCCGAGTGAATGCCCGCCCCATGCGGGATGCGCCGGATCTGCGCAGTGCTGCATTCAATCTTGCAAAAGGGGGTATGGAGGCCAGCCACTCACATACGTATTCAAGCCCGTTCCGCCGCCGCTATGGCCTTTTGGCACCAGTCCCCCGATTGACGGGACGGTGCTGCTGCGCCCATGCATAATATGCGATGCGGGGAAGACGCCCGCACGCCGTGGAGGGACCAGGATGGGCATGCAGCGCAAGCCTACATCGTTCGACATCGCCCAACTCGCGGGCGTCTCGCAGCCGACCGTATCGCGCGCGCTGCGTGGCGAGGCGGGAGTCAATCCGGCGACGCGGCTGCGTATCGAGTCGATCGCCAAGCAGTTGAACTACCGCGTCGATAAGGCGGCTTCCAATCTCCGTACGCGCCACTCGCAGACGCTGGCGCTGTTGTTCTTCGAGGATCCGACCTCGGACGATTCACTGATCAATCCCTTCTTTCATTCGATGCTGGGTTCGATCATCCGTGCCTGCGCCGAGCATAATCATGACCTGCTGATCAGCTTTCAGCAGCTCTCCAGCGACTGGCACACCGATTACGAGGATGCGCGCAAGGCCGACGGGCTGATTCTGCTCGGCTATGGCGATTTCGAACTCTATCGCGCGCGGCTCAAGGCGCTGCAGGATGCCGGCACGCATTTCGTCCGCTGGGGATCGGTGCTGGCCGAGGGCGCCGGGCTGACCGTCGGCTGCGACAATCGCGGTGGCGGCGGCGAGGCTACGCGGCACCTGCTCGGGCGCGGTCGCAAGCGCATTGCCTTTTTGGGTACGGCTTCGAGCCATTATCCCGAGTTTCACGAGCGCTATCGCGGCCATGCCGAAGCGCTGGCCGGGGCGGGTCTTTCCGCCGACCCCGCGCTCCAGATCGACGCGATCACGACGGAGGATTCCGGGGCGGCGGCGGCACAGGCGCTGCTCGACAGCGGCGCGGATTTCGACGCGATCCTCGCGGCGAGCGACCTGATCGCGATCGGCGCGATGCGGGTGCTCCAGGCCGCGGGCAAGCGCATTCCAGAGGATGTTTCGGTGATCGGTTTCGACGATATTCCGGCGGCCAGCTCGGCCAGCCCGCCGCTGACCACGGTGATGCAGGATGCACGGCTTGCGGGCCGCACGCTGGTGGAAACGCTGATCGGGCGGATCCGCGAGCGGCCGGTGGGCCCGGCGCTGCTCCCCACCAGGCTGGTCGTACGCAAGTCGTGCGGGGCATGAGGGTGGAGAAGCCGCGCCAGTCCTTTGCCGGGCTGTGGAACATCAGCTTCGGCTTTTTCGGCATCCAGATCGGCTTTGCGCTGCAGAATGCGAACATGAGCCGGATCTTCCAGTCGCTCGGCACGCGGCTGGACGACCTTCCGGCCTTGTGGGTGGCAGCGCCGCTCACCGGGTTGCTGGTCCAGCCGATCATCGGACACCTCAGCGACAGGACCTGGCTGGGGCGGCTGGGTCGGCGGCGGCCCTATTTCCTCGGCGGCGCGATCCTCGCCGCGCTGGCGCTGCTGCTGATGCCGGAAAGCCCCGCCTTGTGGTTTGCGGCGGGGCTGCTGTGGGTGCTCGACGCCTCGCTCAACATCTCGATGGAGCCGTTCCGCGCCTTTGTCGGCGACATGCTCCGCAAGGACCAGCACAGTGCCGGCTATGCAGTGCAGACCGCGTTCATCGGCATGGGTGCGGTGCTGGGATCGATCTTCCCCTGGGCGCTCGAGCATCTCGGCGTCTCGAACGCGGCGGTGGCGCATGGCGTGCCGGATACGGTCAAATACGCCTTCTGGTTCGGCGGCGCGGCACTGTTCTGCTCGGTGCTGTGGACCGTGCTGACCACGCGCGAATACAGCCCGGCGGAGATGGCGGCATTCGACGGGCCCGCGGCTTCCGAGGAGGGAGCGGCGGTGCGCCTCCTCGCGGCGCGGCATCCGGCGGCGGGCCTGCCCTGGATACTTGCGGGGGCGCTGGTCGTGCTGGCCGTTGCGCAGTTCCGTCTGGAGAAGGAGGTCTATCTGCTCGGCGGACTGCTCGCTGCCTATGGCCTGGCCCAGGCCGTGGCGATCCTGCGGGCGCGGGCAGGGCGCGCGAGCATGCTCGGCCATATCGTCGGCGATTTCGCGGGTATGCCGGTGCTGATGCAGCGGCTGGCGGTGGCGCAGTTCTTCAGCTGGTCGGCGCTGTTCATCATGTGGATCAACACCACGCCAATCGTTGCGGGTGCCTTTTACGGCGCGCCTGATCCCAAGAGCGCCGGCTACCAGGAGGGCGCCAGCTGGGTCGACGTGCTGTTCGCCACCTATAACGGCGTGGCGGCGGTTGCGGCGCTGACCCTGCTGCCCTTGCTCTCCGCGCGCTTCGGCAAGCCGCGCACGCATATCTTCGGGCTGCTCTGCGGCGCGGCGGGCTATGCCAGCTTCTTCCTGGTGCGCGATCCGGCGTGGCTGATCGCCAGCGAGGTGGGCATCGGCATCGCCTGGGCCTCGATCCTCGCCATGCCCTATGCGATCCTCGCCTCCAGCCTGCCGCAGGCGAAGCTCGGCATCTATATGGGGCTGTTCAACGTCTTCGTGGTGGTGCCGCAACTGTTGGTCGCGACGGTGATGGGGTCGATCATGAACCGCTTCTTCCCCGGCGAGCCGATCTGGACGATGGCCTTTGCGAGCGGGACGCTGCTGCTGGCGGCGGCCGCGATGCTGCGGGTGGCGGCGCTGTCGCGGGATTGAGGCCGGGCGTTCGGCGCGATCGTTGGGGGACCATGGTGGGCGAGCAGCACCGAAGCCGTTGTTGCCTTCGATCCAGGTCAATATCGGCGCCGGCCGTTTTCACGAAGCCGAGGCGAACGGCGTCACCTATCTGCGCAATCCGGTGAAGTGGAAGACCAAGGATGCCTTTGCCGGCTAGGCTTCGTCAGACGGCACCACTTCGATGATCGTATCTCCGAGCTGGAGCGATTGCGCCTCGCGCTGCCAGAACCCGTAGCGCTGTCCGCCCCGATAGAGGCGCAGGCCCGCACCGGTGGTGATGGCGGACAGCGGCATGCCGATCTCGCCGGGCACCACCTTGCGTTCGCGAAGCGATACCGCGCCGTGAAGCCCGGCCAGATCCATCATGTACTCCGCCAGATGCGGGCCGGTGGTCGATCCCGCCAGCAACAGGCCGGCGAAGCTCGCCGGATTGATCACGGTGGTGGCACCGGCCTGGACGGCCAGTGCTTCATTGTCCTCCGACCGGATGACGACGCTGATGGGGAGGCTGGGCGCCAGGCGCCGGGCGGTGAGCACGATCAGGATCGAGGTGTCGTCGCGACCGGCCGCCACGATCATTGCGCTCGCCCTGGCCACCTTCACGGCATCGAGCGTGGCATTGCGGCTGGCATCGCCTTCCAGCACCATCACCCCTTCGGCTTCGGCGCGCGCCACGGCGTCGGCATGGGGATCGATCACGACGATCGCGTCGTGCGGCTTGCCCCGGCGAAGCAACTCGACCACCGCTTCCGTCCCGCTCGTGCCGTGGCCGGCGACGATGACATGGCCGTTCAGATCGCGCTGCAGGCTTCGCATTCGCCACTTCTCCCAAACCCGCCGCAGCACGAAATCATAGGCCGTGCCGAGGAAAATCAGCCATACGAACAGCCGCACCGGGGTGACGACGAACGTGTCGAACATCCGGGCGCGGTCCGTCACCGGCACGATGTCGCCATAGCCTACCGTCGTCACCGTGATCATCGTGAAGTAGACGACGTCGACGAAGCTGACCTTGCCATCGGTGTTGTCGCGCAGCCCGTCGCGATCGATCCAGTGGCCGGCAAGCGCGATCCCGATCAGCGCCAGCGCCAGTGCCATCCGCCAGCCGAGCGAGACCCAGGCTGGCGTACGCCCCCGGTGGCGCAGGACGGGCGCGTCTCCGATCCGTCGACGAGGATTGCCCCGGGCCATCGTTCGCGTGTGTAGCGTGGTGCCGCATAGAGAGGCAACCGTGGCGATGCGGCGTAACCTGTGCCTGCGCGGCATCCCGCTGGCTAGCGGGCAGCCCAGCGGATGGCGTTGGTGAGGATGCGCCGATAATTGGGGTCGTCATAGGCTTCCGGCGAATGGCCGAGTGCCGAATAGAAGACGCGCCCCTTGGTCGAGGGATTGACCCAGAGGACGGGATGGATGCCCATCGTCAGCTTGGCACCCGGCCGGTAGCTTCCCTCATCGATCCGCGCGAGCACGGTCATCCCCTTCGCGGCGGGGTTCGAATCGAAGGAGTACCATTCGTCGACCGGCGACCAGGGCAGCTTCACCCCGGCCATGGCGGGGTGATCCGGCCTGTCGACCAGCAGCTGCGCGGCCTGAAGATGATCGGCGCCGCCCGGATGGCCGATGAACCTGGTGCCGATCACGGTCTGGACGTACCAGGGATCGGTATGGCTGTTGTCCCCCGCCGCGTGCAGCGCCACGACGCCGCCGCCGCGCGCGACGAACCGCGCAAAGGCTGCGCGCTGCTCCGACGTGAGGAAGTCGCCGCTCGCGCTGTTGAGCACGACGACGGAGAAATGACGCAGTTGGTCGTCGTTGAACACCGCCGCATTTTCGGTGACGAAGCTTGCGCGGCCCAGGCGCTCGGCAATCTCCGCCAGCACGCGGTTCGAGTGCGGGATGTGCTCTACATGCCGCCAGCCATTGGTTTTAGAGATGATAAGGACTGCATGCTGCAATCCGTGGGGCAGGGTGGGTGCGACGGAGTCCTGCGTCGGCTTGGGCAGGTGCGGGTCCGGCGCGGTTTGCGCCATGGTCAAAAGTGCCAGTACGGCCAGTATCTTACGCATCCCGTCCTCTTCCGCTACCGCTTGCTTCTGGTACGCACCCTGCGGGATGGGAGCCGCTTTCTGCAAGCCAAAAGGGGGTGCGGATCCTGGCGTGGGCGGATGGATCAGCGCGGATGGCGCCGCTTCAAGGCGGAGGCAAGCGCGATCCCGGCGACGATCTGCAGCGCACCATAAGCGCGCCGGCGACCGGGCCGCTCCGCGAAGGGGCGCACCAGCGCGTCCACCGCGGGGACGTCCGACCGCCAGAGCGCGACATGGCGCCGGGGCTGCAGCAGCCCGAGCAGGCCATCACCGATCATGAACACCGCGGCCATTTCCGCCGACCTGCGAATGCCAAGGTCGAGCGCTTTCGATTTGTCCATGCATTCGCTCCTGCGGCGTCTGTTTACCGGTTGCACGCACCAACGTGTCGATGCTCGTACCGGTTTCCGCTGCGTCGTGAAACGGGGCGGCGCGTATGCGGTCGTTCGACCACCCCTGAAATACCGTTCAACAGCAAACGCGATGCAAGGCCGGAACGGGCGCCCTTCTGCCACCGGTGCAGATGGACGTGCCACTACTGGGGTGAGGAAAGATGATGCGAGGTTGCAGGAGGTTCGGCGGCCTCGCCGCTGCGTTGTCGTGCTTCGCGGCCGTTCCTGCCACCGCCGAGGTGACGGTGACGCGGATCTCCGGCGATGCCGTCCGCCGCAGCAATGCGCCGGTACCACCGCCCACGATGCGCCGGACCTGCGGCCTGCTCAACCTGGCCAGCCTGTGCCTTGCCCGCAACATCCGCATTACCATGGCACCCCAGGCGAGTGGCACGATCGCTTCGGTGACGAGGTTCCGCATCGGCGCGGTGACCGGCACCAGCTTCGTCGCTGGGGGCCAGCGGATGCGAGCACGATGAACTTCCAGCTCAACCCGATGGCGCTCGGCAACGTCGTCACCATCCAGTTCGGGATGGATATTACGGTCGCCCCAGGGCAGCGGGGCGTGGCCGCGACCCGCTACATCGCCAACGCGGATTTTGTTTGAGAGGAAGGGCGCTGTCCCTTCGGACAGGTGCCGCCGATAAACCATTTTTGCGCGGGCATTTGTAACCGACGTGCGTCTAACGCGTTTCTGTGGCCGAGGGTATGCCGAAAATCGGTTGCCGTCATAACGAGACTGATCGACTGTTCTCCGCACATTATGCTCGGCGCTCGCGCTTCTGTTGCCGCTCGTCGCGATGGCGCAGGTCGCCGAAACGGCGACGGCATTGTTGACCATCGTGCAGCCGCTGACGATCACGAAAGACGCGGACCTGCGGTTCGGCAGCATCGTGAAACCGGCGGGGAGCATCCGTCGGCGCATGTCGAGGTTCATGACGTCCGCTTTGTCGTCGCGAACCGGATCGAGGACACTTATGATCGGTTGCGCACCAACTGGTGGGGTACGCCCGGCACGCTGCACATCGACTGCTGGGCCGAGATCGACCGGGCCGACGGCCATGCCGTCGCACTGCACGCCGCGCCGTCGGCTGGGCCCGAGAAGCTCTGGTTCGTCAACCTCGGCGGCTATGACGGGGTCGACTTCGCCGAGCAGCATAAGAACATGTTCGTCGTCGCAGGATCAGCGCGCGACGCGAAAGCGCGCGCCCTTGGGACCGTCCGCGGCTGGAAGGATGCCCATCGCGACGACCTGTACGATGCGGACGCCGTCTTCGATCTCGACGCCATAATGGGCGAGAGGCTGTACATCCATCTGACGCGGATGCCCGACGCCACGGCGCCCCGCTTCACCTGCCGCTATACGCCGCTCAAGTGACGCCCGTTCTGGCCGTCTCCGCGACAGGATGGGGGCGCGGTGGGGGCGGGGGATCGGGATACGCGTACCAATCGGCATAGGGCGTGTTGCGTGCCAGGTAGCGGTTGAAGTCCGGCGCGCCGTCTTCCCACCAGAGAGGACCGCGCTCGCCGAGCTGGCGCTTCACGCGGCTCGTGCCTGGGCCTCTGCGTCGGCATCCTGTCTTCGCTGCGCCGCCCCCACCGCACGCCGCGCGGCCATCAGCGAGGTGACAAGTTCCGTGCGCAGCGCGGGGTCGGCCCTGCTGCAGCGCCTGGAAACAATATATTACAGGATGTTTCCATCGTTTGATGGACGGCTCACGCCGCGCGGGATAGGGCGGCGGGATGCGAGCCGGGACCAGCAGGCAAGGAAGGCTGGCGATCGTCCTTGGGACGATGGCGCTGGGAGGCTGTAACCACCACCAATCGGTGTTCGCGGCGTTCGGCGAGCAAGCGGCGGGCATCAATTACATCACGCTGGTGATGGTGGCGGGCGGTATGATCGTCGCCGCGGGCGTCGCAGGGTTGATGATCTGGGCGGTGCGCGCTCGGCCGGGGGCGCTGAGCCTGCGCGGCGGCGAACGCCTGATCCTGATCGCCGGCGGGCTGATCCCGGCGCTGGTGCTGGCCGCGCTGCTCGTCTTCAGCCTGCCCTATATGCGGCCGCGCGGCGTGGCCCCCGCCGATCTGCGCATCGACGTGACCGGCGAGCAATTCTGGTGGCGCGTCGCCTATCGACCGTCGGACGGGACGGCGGTGGTGAGCGCGAACGAGATCCGCATTCCGGTCGGCCGCACGGTGCTGTTCCGGCTGGCGGGCGGCGATGTCGTCCACAGCTTCTGGATTCCGGGGCTGGCCGGCAAGATGGACATGATCCCCGGCCGCACCAACGACCTGCCCGTCCGCGCCACCCGCGCGGGGCGCTTTCGTGGCCAGTGCACCGAGTTTTGCGGATTGTCCCACGCGTTGATGGCGTTCGACGTGGTGGCGATGCCGGCCGAGGCGTTCGACCGCTGGCTCGCGGCGCAGCGCCGGCCGGCGGTGGCGAGCGCGGATCCCGGCGCGGCGCTGTTCCTCCGCCACGGCTGCGGCGGCTGCCATGCGATCCGGGGCACCGCGGCGACCGGCACGATCGGGCCGGATTTCACCCATCTCGCCCAGCGCGCGACGATCGGCGCGGGAACGCTGCCCAATAACGAGGCTGCCCGGCTGCGCTTCCTGCGCGAACCCGCCGCCGTGAAGCCGGGTGCGCGCATGCCCGCCTATCCGCAGTTGCCCGAAACCGAAGCCCGCGCGATTGTGCGCTATCTGGGAACCTTGCAATGAGCCTCCACGCGCAGGACGATCCCGAGCTGCGCCGCGCGCAGGAGGAGCGGCTGCGCACCGTATGGGCGCCGCCCAAGGGCTGGCTGCGGCGGTGGAGCGATACCAACAACAACGCGGTGGGGCCTTGGTACACCAGCACCGCCTTCGTCTTCATGCTGTTCGCCGGCGTGCTCGCGCTGATCATACGGGCCCAGCTGGCGGTGCCGGAGAACGACCTGGTCTCCGCCAACACCTTCAACCAGCTGTTCACGCTGCACGGCTCGGCGATGATGTTCCTGTTCGCGGTGCCGATGTTCGAGGCTGTCTCGATCATCCTGCTGCCCCAGCTGCTCGGCGCACGCGACCTGCCGTTCCCGCGGCTCTCCGCCTTCGGCTATTGGAGCTTCCTGATCGGCGGCGTGTTCGTGCTCGGCTCGATCTTCTTCAATGCCGCCCCCGATGGCGGCTGGTTCATGTACCCGCCGCTGACCACCCGCACCGACCTGTCGGGCCTCGGCGCCGACATCTGGATGCTGGGGCTGTCGTTCATCGAAGTCTCGTCGGTCGCGGCGGCGGTGGAGCTGATCGTCGGCGTACTCAAGTGCCGTCCGCCGGGCATGCGGCTGAACCTGATGCCGCTCTATGCCTGGTACATCCTGGTCGTCGCGGTGATGATCCTGTTCGCCTTCCCGCCGCTGATCGCGGGCGACCTGCTGTTCGAGATGGAGCGGCTGCTCGGCTGGCCGTTCTTCGACGCTGCCCGTGGCGGCGATCCGCTGCTGTGGCAGCACCTGTTCTGGATCTTCGGGCACCCCGAAGTCTATGTGATCTTCCTGCCCTCGATCGCGCTGTTCGCGATGCTGATCCCCACCTTCGCGCAGCGGCACCTGCTCGGCTATCCCTATATCGTGCTGGCGGCGGTGGGCACCGCCTTCCTCAGCTTTGGACTGTGGGTGCACCACATGTTCGCGACCGGGCTGCCCAAGATCAGCCTCGCCTTCTTCTCGGCGGCGAGCCAGGCGGTGGTGATTCCCACCGGCATCCAGATCTTCGCCTTCATCGCCACGCTGGCGGCGGGGCGGGTGATCTTCTCGACGCCCTTGCTCTACGCCACCGGCAGCCTCGCCATCTTCGTGATCGGCGGGCTGACCGGGGTGATGGTCGCGATCGTGCCGTTCGACTGGCAGGCGCACGACACCTATTTCGTCGTCGCGCACCTCCATTACGTGCTGATCGGCGGCACGCTGATGCCGCTGTTCGCGGGCCTTTATTACTACTGGCCGCTGGTGACGGGGAAGCAGCTGAGCGACCGGATCGGCCGCACCGCCTTCTGGATCCTGTTCGTAGGCGCCAACCTCGCCTTCTTCCCGATGCACCTGTCCGGGCTGATGGGGATGCCGCGCCGGGTGTTCACCTATCCGGCCGAACTGGGGCTGCAGGGGCTCAACATGGCCTCGACGATCGGCGCCTTCCTGTTCGCCTTCGGCGTGCTGCTGATCGTGATCGACCTGCTGCGCTCGCCCTGGCGGCCGCTCGGGGCCCGCAACCCCTGGAATGCCGGTACGCTCGAATGGCTGGCCACCCCCAGCGGCGAGCAATGGGGCGTGCGCTCGATCCCGCTGATCGAGACCCGCTATCCGATCTGGGACCAGCCCGATTTCGTCAAGAAGGTCGACGAGGGCCGCTTCTTCCTCCCCGATGCCGAGGAGGGGCGGCGCGAATCGCTGATCACCTCGGTGCTCGATGCCAAGCCCGTCGCGGTGCTGCGGCTGCCGACGCCGTCCTTCGTGCCGATGGCGACGGCGGCGGCGCTGGGCGGGGTGTTCATCCTGACGACCTACCATCTCTACTGGCTCGCGCTCGCCGCCGCCGTGCTGACGCTGGCGCTGGTGCTGACTTGGCTGTGGCAGACCGCCGAGATCCCCGAAAAGCCGTGCAAGCCGATCGGCCATGGTATCGATCTGCCGCTCTATGTGGCGGGGCCGCTGGCGCCCGGCTGGTGGGCGATGTTCATCACCATGATGGCCGATGCGACGGCCTTTTCGGGGCTGGTGTTCGGCTATTACTTCTTCTGGACGGTGCATCCGAGCTTCCCGCCGCCCGGCATGACCGGGCCGGGCGTGTTCTGGCCGATGATCGCGCTGGCGCTGATGGTGCTGGGCTGGGCGGCGACGCTCGCCGCGCGCGAGACCAACCGCCGGGGCGCGGTGACCGCGGCGCGGCTGCTGCTGGCGGCAGGCGCGCTCGCCGGGCTGGCGGCGATTCCGGCTGGACTGGCGGGCCCCTGGCTGTCGCATCTCGATCCGACGCTCCACAGCTATCCGGCGATTGTCTGGACGCTGACGGGCTGGACCGTCGCCCATGCCGGCGTCGGCGTGGTCGGACAGCTTTATGCGCTCGCCCGCAGCCTCGCCGGGCTCGCGACGCCGACCCATGATGCCGACATCCGCAACGTCACGCTCTACCAGCATTTCCTGTTGTTCACCGCGCTCGTCACCTGGGCGACGCTGGGCCTGTTCCCGGAGGTGGCATGATCGGGCGGCTGCACCAGCGCTTCCGCGCGCTCCGGGTCACCCTGTGGACGCTGATCGTACCGCCGACGGGCTGGGCGGCGCATTTCCTCTTCTCCTATCTCTGGGCGGCGGTGCGCTGCGCCAAGACCGGGCGCTATGTCGACGCGCCGGCGATCTTCTGGGGCGGCACGGCGGCGGCACTGCTGGTGATCCTCGCCTCGGGGTGGATCGCCTGGGTGCAGGCGCGCACGCCCGGCGACCATCCGCCGCACGAAGCCGGCACCGACAGCGATCGACTGCGCTTCCTCGCCTATGCCACCTTGCTGCTCGCCGGGCTGAGCGTGATCGGCGTCGTCTTCACCGCGCTGCCGGTGCTGTTCCTGCGGGACTGCCGGTGAGAGCCGCCCCCCTGGCGCTGGGGGCCGCGCTGCTCGCGCTCGGCTGGAGGCTCGCCGGGCAGGGGATGACCGGGCACATGGCCGCGCACATGCTGGCGACCGCCGTCGCGGCGCCATGCGTGGCGCTGGGCATTGCCGGCACGCGCATGGATCCCGCGCGGCGCCTGCCCCGCATCGTCACGCCGCTGGCGATGAGCATGGTCGAGCTCGGCGTGGTGTGGAGCTGGCACCTGCCGGCGCTGCGGGCGGCGGCGGCGCATAGTTCCATACTGCTGGCGCTCGAGCAGGCGAGCTTCCTCGCCGCGGGCGTGCTGCTGTGGAGCGCGGTGCTGGCACCGGGCGCGCGGGCGATGGGGGTGGGCGCGTTGCTGCTCACCTCGATGCACATGACGCTGCTTGGTGCGCTGATCGGGCTGGCACCGCGGCCGCTCTATCCGGCGATGGCGCATGCCGCGCCCTGGGGGCTGGCGCCGCTCGCCGACCAGCAGCTTGCCGGCGTGGTGATGCTGCTCGTCGGTGGTGCGGCCTATTTCGTCGGCGGGCTGGCGCTGCTGGCCACGCTGTTGCGGCAGGAGGCGCGGGCATGATGATCCGGATCACCTGGAAGCGCGTGGTGCTGGCGTTGGCCGGCGTCGTCGCGCTGGCGCTCGCGGTCGGCTGGTCTGGCGCGATCAACGTCGCCGCGTCGAGCGGGCATTGGCCGATCACCAACTGGTTCCTGCACTGGGTGATGCGCAATTCGGTCGGCACCCGCAGCGCGCTGGAGAGCCCCCGGGCGGCGGCCGATCCCCAGGGGCTGGTGAGCGCCGCCGGCCATTTCGCGGCGAGCTGCGCCGCCTGCCACGGCGCCCCCGGCATGCGGCCGCGCGCGGTGTTCCAGGCGGCGACGCCCCCCGCGCCCGACCTTGCCCGCACCGCGAAGCAATGGAGCGACCGCGAGCTGTTCTGGATCATCGATCACGGCGTGAAGTTCAGTGGCATGCCCGCCTGGCCGGCGCGTGACCGGCCGGACGAGGTCCGCCGCATGGTCGCCTTCGTCCGCCGCCTGCCGACGATGACACCCGCCGACTATGCGCGACTGGCCGGCGGCATCGCCGGGATTGCGGGGGCGCCGCGGTTCGAGGCCTGTGCCGGCTGCCACGGTGCCGATGGACGGGGGCGGGGGCAGGGCGACATCCCTGTGCTGGGCGGGCAGAACCCGGCCTATCTCGAAGCGGCGCTGCGCGCCTATCGCGATGGGCACCGCTTCAGCGGCGTGATGGCCAACGCCGCCGCGTTGCTGAGCGATGCCGATGCGGCCGCGCTGGCGCGGCGGTTTGCGGCACTGCCGGGACTGGGAGAGGCACCGCAGGTCCGCGATGCGGATGCCGAGCGCATCGTTTCGCGCGGCCTGCCGAACCGGCAGCTTCCCGCCTGTGCGAGCTGCCACGCGCCGGGCAAGCCCTATCCGGTCCTGGCGGGGCAGAAACCGGCCTATCTCGCCGCGCGGCTATGGCAGATGCGCGGCGACGGCAAGCAGGTGGATGCCCGCCAGTCGCAGGCAACGATGCCGGTGATTGCGCGGCGCATACCCGAGGAAATGGTCGATCGGCTCGCGGCATATCTCGGTGCGCGGCCGCAATAGTGGTGCGAGCCGCCGCGGGCGGGGAAGCGATAAGGTCTAAACCCCAGCGGGGGGCGGGCTGACCGGCACCTTGCGGTGTCGACCGCGAGCCTCTACCAAGGCGACGCTTTCGGCGTTTCTTGCCGCGAGCGCAGATCGCGCCGGTGCCTCGACGAGAGGCTTAAAAGGGAACACGGTGAGGGCGGCATGCCGCCTGAATCCGAGGCTGTCCCTGCAACTGTAAGCGGTGAGCGAGACGCACGGGCTTCCTTCCACGGAAGCAGCCACTGGGCCTCAGGGCCTGGGAAGGCGTGCGTCGAGCGACGACCCGTGAGCCAGGAGACCTGCCGGCGTCTGGTCGCTCTTGCCTTGGTCCAGGGGATGGCCGCGGCACGGTGTACTCCGTCTGAGCGACGAACGAGCGGCGGGAGCCGCATCGGTCACGTGCGCCGGTCGCCCATGGCGTCCGGCCGGCGCCGTGCGCCGACCGTTCGCGTGAACGGCACGCTTCCGCCCGACGTCGACGACGCCGGGGGTATGTCTATGAAGTTCCTTATTGTTTCTCGCTCTGCGGCCGCTTTTGCGTTGGCCGCTGCTGCCTCGCTTCAGCCGGTGCACGCGCAGACCGAGGATGACGCCGACGCGCTGCTCGTCACCGGCACCAGCCTGGAGGAAACGCTGCCGCGCCAGCGCGCCCGCTATGGCAGCGATCTGGCCCTGCGCAGTGAAACCCAGCTGCGGGAGAGCGGAGCGATCGACGTCGCGACCGCGCTGCGTACCGTGCCGGGTCTCTACGTTCAGCCTGCCAGCGGGCCGTTCAGCTATGTCGACGTGTCGCTGCAGGGCTCGCGGACGCAGGACGTTTTGTGGACCGTGGACGGCATCCGCATCAACAACCGGCTCTATGGCGGTACCTCGCCCAACGACACGCTGCCGGCCAGCATGATCGAGCGGGTCGAGGTGCTGAAGGGCGGCGAAAGCCTGTTCTACGGCACACAGGCTGCCGCGGGCGTGATCAACGTCGTCACCCGCGACTTCTCGGACCGCTTCGGCGGGCAGGTAGACGCCAGCGTCGACAGTTTTGCCGGCACCAACCTCGGCGGCTATGTGCGCGGCGGGGCGGGCAAGCACCAGTTCGTAGCCTGGGGTTCCCACAATCGCTCCGACGGATACCAGCCCTATAGCCGGATGGAACCGAGCGCGACCGATCGTGCCCGCGGCTACGACCTGTGGTCCGTCGGCGGCAAATATCGCTACGATCTCGGTCCCGACTGGCGGTTCAGCCTCCAATATATCCACACCGAGGCGAAGCTCGACAATCTCAGCCCCACCCGCACCCGCGAAAGCCGCAACGATCGCAACGAGGAGATCGCCAGCGCCCGGCTCGATTATGTGGGGAGCGACGTGGTGCAGCTGTTCCTCAAGGGCTATTTCCACGACTGGAAGACCGCCTATGTCCAGATCCGCAACTCCCCGAGTGGTGGCGCGCCGGTGGTGGTGTACCCCGCCGGCACCTTCTGGGGCTTCAAGGACTATGGCGGCAGCGCGCTGGTCCAGCTGCGGCCGCATCGCGGGCTCGATTACCTGATCGGCTATGATTTCCAGCAGTTCAGCGGGCGCGACGACGTGCTGCGGATCGCCGCGACCGAGGAGCGCGTCCATGCCGGCACCTTCCAGATCCGCACCAACGACGACCTTTCGCGTCGCGCGCGGCTCTCGGCCGGGCTGCGCTACAACGATGGCAGCGGATCGCGGAAGACGGTGTGGAACGTCACCGGCCGCATCGAATTGCGCGACGATCTGTTCGTCCAGGCCAATGGTGGCACGTCGTTCCTGCTGCCCAGCGCCTCGCAGCTCTACCAGATCGATCCCTGCTGCGAACGCGGCAACCCCAACCTCAGGCCGGAGGAGAGCCTTAGCGCCAATGCCAGCATCGGCGGCACACTGGCGAGCGGCCTGTTCCACTGGCAGGGCACGGTCTTCGCCCGGCGCATCGATCATCTGATCGATATCGATACCGCCAACCCCGCCTATCCGGACGGCATCTACCGCAATTCGGACTCGCGCGTGAACGTGCGCGGTGCCGAGCTGGTGCTGGGCGCGGTGATCGCCGACGCCTGGCACCTCGACGCGAGCTACACCTATGCCCGCGCGCGCAACGCCGGTTCGTCGCTCCAGCGCGACCGGACCCCCGAACAGCTGGCGCGCGGCACGGTCGCGTGGCGGCCACGCACGCTGCCGATCGGCGCCAACGCCTCGGTCAACTGGGTGGGCGACGCCTATACCTCGGCGAGCGGCTTCGGCCGGCGCAACTATGGCAAGTACGCGATCGTCGATGCCGGTGTGCACCTGTTCCCCGATGCGGCGCGCCGGCACCGTTTCGGCATCAACGTCGAGAACCTGTTCGACCGCGATTACGCGACGCGCGGCTTCCAGTCCGCCGTGTCGGATAGCGGGGTGGGGCGCTTCCTCTATTTCGCGCGCGGCGTGCCGCGGACGCTGCGAGTCAGCTACGGCCTGGGCTTCTGACGATGCCCAAGGCAGTCCTTGTCCTGCACCGCTGGCTGGGCGTCGTCATCGGCATGGTGATGACGCTCTGGTGTCTGTCGGGCTTCGTGATGCTGTATGTAGACTATCCCCGGCTGACCCCGGCGGAGCAGGTGCGGGGGCTGCCGCTCCTGCGGCTGCCCGCTGCGGCGACGCGGGCGCGGATCGACCTGCCGGACGCTCTGCCGCTGGCCTCGGCGCGGCTGGAGACCATGGCGGGGCGGACCGTCCTGCGCATCGTCCCCGCCGCGGCGACGGAGCGTCGGATAGGGCAGATTCGCGCGATGCCGGTCAGCTATGATCTCGCCACCGGCGCGCGCTTGGCCGAACTGGCGCCGGAGGATTTTCGCCGCATCGCCGTCGATTATGCCGCGCAGGCCAACATCGCCGGCGCACCCGCGCGGATTGCCGAGACCGGCATCGACCAATGGACCGTTCAAACCTTCCGTGCCAACCGTCCGCTCATCCGCGTCGACTATGCCGATCCGGCCGGCACCAGCGTGTACATTGCCGGCAGGAGCGGCGAGATCGTCCAGCAGACGACGCGGTTCGAGCGCTTCTGGGGATGGCTCGGTGCGGTGCCCCACTGGCTCTATCCGACGTTGCTCCGCCAGAACGGCGCTGCCTGGAGCCAGGTGGTGATCTGGACCTCCCTGGTCGGCTGCTTCCTCACCGCCACCGGCATCTGGGTCGGCATCGCCCGGCTGCGGCGGCGGAAGGATGGCAGCTTCGGCTCGCCGTACAAAGGGCTGTGGTGGTGGCACCATGTCTTGGGACTGGTCTTCGGCGTACTGACGCTGAGCTGGGTCGCGAGCGGGCTGTTGTCGATGAACCCCTGGGGTTTTCTCGACAGCCGCGCAGGTGCCGCCGAACACCAGCAACTCGCCGGGCCGATGGCCTGGGGTACGGTGCGCGCCGCACTTGCCCGTCTCGATCGCGTCCCCGCCGATACCCGCCGGGTGGAGAGCGTCGCCATGGCCGGTCGCGTCTTCCCGATCGCGATCGGCGGGTCCGGCAGCTCGATGCGCTTCGACGACCGGGGAGAACCCGCGCCGTTGCGACGCGAGGCGGTGGCAGCGGCACTGCGCGCCGGTCCGCCGCTCGCCAGCCTCGACCTGCTGACGGCCGAGGATTCCTATTATTACGGACACAAGGCCCCGGTTGCATTGCCGGTATGGCGGGCGGTGCGCGCCGATCGCGAGGCCACCCGGCTCTATATCGACGCACAAAGCGGGAAGCTGCTGCGCGCGGTAGACGGCAATGCGCGGGCCTTTCGGTGGCTTCAGGACGGTCTGCACCGGCTCGATTTGCCGGGCCTGCGGTCGCGCCCGGTCTGGGATCTGGTCGTGCTGCCGTTGCTCGCCATGGTTACCCTGGTCTGCGCCACCGGCACCTGGATGGGCGTGCGCAAGGCGAAGCGGGACCTGCGCCATATGCTTCGGCGACGGAAACTGGGTCGTGGACCACACCCGCGTCGCCATGGGCACGCCGCGCGTGCCCTGCGTCATGCGGTGACAGGAAGGTGGTAAGATACGCCGTCGCCGCGAGTACGCCGGCGAACAGCAGGATCTCGGCGATGATCACCCGGCGCAGCCAGCTGCGCGTGGGCGGGCTGTGGGCAATGCGGAGTGTGAGGGGCTGCCTGTTCACGCCGGCCAGAGGGAGCAGCGCCGGTCAATGCGAGCTTGGTCGGCAGCCCCTGCGTATAGGCACTGGCGAGATCGATCCGGAACGCGAGCAGGGGCGCAGCGGCGGCGAGTGCGGCGGCGACCACCCACACCGCCTGTCGGCTGAAGGTGCGGAAATGATCATTGCCCATTTCATGGTTGATGAGCGTCTGCACGGTGCGTTCCGACGCTCCCATGTGCTCGACGAAAGCCGCGAAGGTTAGCTCGGGATCAAGGAACACGCGTTCGGTCCATCAGGCTCGACAGCCAGCGATGCAACTCGCCAACATGCCAGAGGCCGGGCTGTGGCGTTGCTTCCGTCGGCGACGAAGCTTTTTCCAGGATGCCGAGCGTCAGCACATCGGCACGCACAGTCATCAGCCTGCCCGCCAGCCATAGTGCAAAGGCGAACGCCATCGCGGTCTGGGCCATGGCGAACGCGAGCGGACGCCAGGCGAAGCCGAACAGCGCATCGGCCGCCAGTCGATAAATAGCATCCCGCCAAGGAGAACGGCGACCAGGATCCCGGCGTCGTGACGTTGCTGAATCAGGTCGCCCTGACGTTCGGCGATCAGCCGCCAGACCAGATGGCCGGCGATCGCGAAGCCCATCGGTACGAGCAGGAACGACAGGCCCGTGCCCGCGAGCGCGTCGCCGAGCAGCCCGCGATCCACTGCGTCGATGGCGACCCAGGCCAGACCGATACCCAGCACGCCCCCTCCCAACCTGAACCGACTCTCAAAGCACGATAGGCAGAACCACCATAGGAAGACGACCGCGAAACCGCTCACGGTGTGAGCGATGGTGCCGACCGTCCCGGCTGGGGACGGCGTAGTGATCGGTGTGTTGCCTATGAGGAAGCCGGACAGGCGGAGCGCCAAGGGTACGAACAGTACCGCAGGCAAACCAATCGGCCGCTCATGCCGCGTCAACCTCGATCCGTCAGCTCCGTGCAGACAACCGGGGAAAGCAAGGCGATCAGGCAAACGAGCGTTCCCAACCCTCCCGTCAGCACGAACAGCCACCGCACGCCGAGGATTTCGCCGAGCGGTGCGGCGGCAAGCAGGCCGACGGGGGCGGCTAAGCCCATTATCGTGCCGAGCAGCGCCAGCACGCGGCCCTGCAGATGGTTCGGCACGGTCGTCTGAATCAGCACGGTGAACGGCGCGTCGCCAAGGATGAAGGTGACGCCGCTCAGCGCCCAGAACAGCGTCGCCAGCCAGAACAAGCCGGGCGGCACCAGCGCTGCCGCCATCAGCGTGGCGCAGGATAACATGAACCCCCACAATATCCAGGACATGAGCCGCTTCGGCACGAAGGTCGCGACGATCGCGCCCCCAACGATCATACCCGCGCCGCCCAATCCTTCCAGCACTGCGACCGCTTGCGGGCCGCCGCCGAAATGCTGTTTCACAAGCAACGGCAACAATTCGGCGCTGGGCATCACCACCAGCACCACGGCAGTCAGCAGGGCGTAGACGCGACGCAGCCTGGGACTACGCCAAACGATGGCGATGCCCTCGCCAAATTCGGCCCACATGCCTTTGCTTTCGCTTGGCATCCGCTGCTGCGGAATGCGGAAGAACAGCAGCGGCGCGATCCCGAGCACCGCCGTCGCGACATCGATCCACAAGGCCATGCCCACCGGCATCAGGCCGATCGCCAGCGCGCCCAGCGGCGCAGCGGCGACGGTGACGATGCCCATCATCGTCTGGTTGAGCCCGACAGCGCGCGGCAGGAAATGAGCCGGCACCAACATTGCCTCGCTGGCCGCGGCTGCCGGCATCTGGAAGGCGGCGGCGGCGCTGCGCACGAACATTGCCGCATAGACATGCCAGAGCGCGACGCTGCCGTGCAGGAAGAGCGCGATCAGCACCAGGATGCAGCCTGCGCCGATCGCATCGGACATGATCATCAGCGTGCGGCGGCTGTAGCGATCCGCGAAGGTTCCACCGATCGGTCCGAGCAATGCCTGCGGCAACAGCCCCACCAGCCCTGCGGTAGCCAGCGCGCCGAAGGTGCCCACCGTATCGGTGATCCACCAGATCAGCACGAACTGGGTCATCGCGGAACCGATTACCGATAGCGTCTGCCCGCTGAAGATCGACCAATAGCGCCAACGCCAGCCAGAACCCGGATCGGATTCCGTAGCGGGCACAGGTGGTTCGGAAGCACAGTGAGAGGTCATAGCATCCGTGGCAGCACGTTGGTATCACGCCCGCGATCGAGAAAGCGGTGCTTGATCACACCCAGGACGTGGAGGGCGACCAAGGCGAGCAGCGCGTAGGCGAGCGTCTTGTGCGCCCATGCGAATACCGCAAAAGCACGGTCGTTCTTCGGCAGGAGTTCGGGCAGATCGAGGCCGAAAAAGGGAATGCCGTCGCTTTGCGCGAAACTGCTGGACATCGCATAGCCCATCAGCGGCACCAGCATCGCCAGCGCCAGCAGCGCATGATGTACGATAGCGGACAGTGTCCTTTCCGCTTTGGACAAGCCAGCAGGAGGCGGTGGCAGGGCGGAACGCAGGCGGATGGCCGGTGCAATGCTTCCGGCAACGAACGCGAGAACGCCGAGTTCTTTGTGGAGGGGATACATCCACGCGAACTTCGCAGGCAGGCTGTCGGGGAGGCTGGTCATCGTCCAACCCAGAGCGACCAATCCCAACAGGAGCGCGGCGCGCATCCAGTGCAGCATCCGCATTGGCAACGGATAGCGCGTGCTCGCGTGCATCATCGTGTTGCTTTCTCTCGAACGTCGCCGCCCAGCGCGCGGTACAGCGCCGCAGCAGCGGCTAGTTGATCTCGTCGTGCCAAGAGCGTGGCTTGCCGTGCCGCATAGGTGGTGCGCTGTGCGTCGAGCAGTTCGATGCGGCTGGTCTGCCCGGCGGCATAGGCCATGGCAGCCAGCGCCGTCCGGCGCTCGGTCGCGACGACGGCGGCGCGCTGTTCGGTGAGTTGCGCGGCATAGGTCGACTGGGCGGCGAGCCCGTCGGCAACCTCGCGAAACCCGGTCTGGATCGCCTTTTCATAAGCGGCGACAGCGCTCGACGCGCGCAGCTTGGCGAGGTCGAGATTGCCGCGCAGTTCGCCGCCACGGAAGATCGGCACGCTGATCGCCGGCGTGTACGACCAGCTGCGGCTGGCACCGCGGAACAGGCTGTCCAGCGCCAGGCTCGCGAAACCGAACGCCCCGGTCAGCGAGGCGCGCGGGAAGAAGGCCGCGCGGGCCGCACCGATATCGGCGTTGGCGGCGCGCAACTCATGTTCCGCCTGGGCGATGTCCGGGCGGCGCATCAGCAGATCCGAGGGCGCACCGGCTGCCAACGCGGTGCGAACCGGCTGGTCGAGCAGCGACAGCGCGGACGGCAGATCGGCAGGCAGCGGCGCGCCCACCGCCAGCGTCAGCGCGTTCGTCGCCTGCACCCGTTCACGCTCGCGCTGGGCGAGGTCGGCCCGGGCCTGCCGGACCTGTCCCTCCGCCTGCTCGAGATCGACGCCGCTCGCCTGGCCCGCCGCCCGGCGCAGGCGGGTGATCTCGAGCGACGCCTGCCAGTCCTCCAGCGTCGCGCGCGCCAGGGACAGCTGTTCCTCGGCGAGCCGCTCGGTCCAATAGGCCTCGGCCACCGCGCCGATCACCGCCAGCCGCACCGCCCGCCGCGCCTCGACCGAGGCCAGCCAGCGCTGCAGCGCCGCCGCGTTCATCGCGCGCACGCGCCCGAACAGATCGAGCTCGAAGCTGGTCAGCGCCACCTGCGCGGCGAACTGGCCGAATTCGAAACCGGTCGCGCTGCCGCCCGGCGCCAGGCCGACGCCGGCACCGGCCACCGACGAGGGCTGGCGCTGGCGCGTATAGTTTCCCTCGGCATTGGCGCCCGGCAAGGCCTGCGTGCGCTGCACCCGCAGCTGCGCATAGGTCGCCTCGGCATTCAGCGCGGCGATGCGCAGGTCGCGGTTGCTGTCGAGCGACAATGCGATCAGCCGTTGCAGGCGCGGATCGCCGAACATGCCCCGCCATTCGGGCAGCGCCTCCGTTCCATCGACCACCGGATAGGCATGATCGACGGGCGGTGCCGGCAAGGTCCGTCTCGGCGTCATCGAGCAGGCGGTCGTCGTCAGGAGCATCACGAGTAAAAGACGGCGCATCGTCATGCCTCCTTGCCGGCGCGACGCGTCTGCCAGCGCTCCGCCAGTCCCACCACGACTACGAAGAAGACGGGCACGAACAACAGCGCGAGCACCGTGCCTGTGATCATGCCGCCGAACACGCCGGTGCCGATCGCATGCTGGGTCTCGGCGCTCGCGCCATGCGCCAGCATCAGCGGCAACACGCCGAGCGTGAAAGCCAGGCTGGTCATCACGATCGGCCGCAGGCGCACGCGGGCCGCAGCGATCGCCGCTTCGACCAGGTCGCTGCCGTTCGCGTGATACTGCTTGGCGAATTCGACGATCAGGATCGCATTCTTGGCGCTCAGCCCGATGATCGTGATCAGCCCCACCTTGAAGAAGATGTCGTTGGTCAGCCCCCGCAGCGCCACGGCCGAGACCGCGCCGATCAGTCCCAGCGGCACCACCAGCATCACCGCGATCGGGATCGACCAGCTCTCGTACAGCGCAGCCAGCACCAGGAAGACGACCAGCATCGAGAGCAGGACCAGCATCGGCGCCTGCGCGCCCGCTTCGCGCTCCTGGAGCGACTGTCCGGTCCATTCGATCGCGAAGCCGGGCGGCAGCTGTGCCGCCAGACGCTCCATCTCCCGCATCGCATCGCCGCTCGAGGTGCCCGGTGCAGCGGTGCCGGTGATGCTCACCGAAGGATAGCCGTTATAGGTGGCGAGCTGGAGGGGGCTGGTGGTCCACACCGGCGTCACCAGTTCGGCGAGGGCCACCGTCTTGCCTTCGACCCCGCGCACGCGCAGGCGGAGCACGTCTTCCAGGTTCATGCGGTCCTTGGCGTCGGCCTGGACGATCACCTGCTGCAAGCGGCCCTTGTTGGGGAAGTCGCTGACATAGCTGCTGCCGAGCGCGGTGCCGATCATGTCGCTGATCGCGCTGAACGACACGCCCAGTGCGCGCGCCTTGGCCCGATCGATGTCGAGCCGCACGCTGGCACCCGCCGGCAGCCCCTCGGCATAGACACCCTCGAGCTTGGGGCTGTGCGCGGCAGTAGCGATCAGCGCGTCGCGCGCGTCGAATAGCGCCTGTCGCCCCTTGCCCGCGCGATCCTCGAGCCGCAGCGCAAAGCCCGAGGACGTGCCGAGTTCGTCGATCGCCGGCGGCAGCATGCTCATCACCTGGCCTTCGTGCACCGCCTTGTGCATCGCGGCATCGGCGGCGGCGGCTTCCGAGCGGACGTCGGTGCCGCCGCGATGCCCCCAATCCTTGAGGATGGTGTAGATCATCGCCGCGTTAGGCCCTGAGCCCGAAAAGCCGAACCCCAGGATCGCCTCGGTCCGCTCGACGCCCGGCCGCCCGGCCATGTGGCGCTCGAACGCCTGCACGGCCTCCAGGGTACGGCTGGCGGTGGCGTAGGCGGGAAGCTGGAAGCTGGTCATGAAATAGCCCTGGTCCTCTTCGGGCAGGAACGACGACGGCAGCTGGGTAAAGGCAAAACCGAGCAGACCGAGCAGCGCCGCGAACACCAGCATCATCCGCAGCGAGCGCTTGAGCAGCGCTCGCACCCAATCCTCATAGCGCTGGGTCGCCGCCTCGAACATGCGGTCGAACGAGGCGAAGCAGCGGTTCTTGCGCGGCGCCTTGTCCAGCGGCTTCAGCAGCGTGGCGCACAACGCCGGGGTGAGCGTCAGCGCGAGGAAGGCGGAGAACAGGATCGATACCGCCATAGCCATCGAAAACTGGCGATAGACGGTGCCCACCGATCCCGCGGCGAGCGCCATGGGGATGAACACCGCCGAGAGCACCAGCGTGATGCCGATCACCGCGGGCGTGATCTCGCGCATCGCCTTGGCCGTGGCGTCGCGGGGCGAGAGGTGCTCCTCGTGCATCAGCCGCTCGACATTCTCGACGACGACGATCGCGTCGTCGACGACGATGCCGATCGCCAGCACCATGCCGAACATGGTCAGCACGTTGATCGAGTAGCCCGTCGCCAGCATCACCGTCATCGTGCCGAGCAGCGCGATGGGGGCGACGATCGCCGGGATCAGCGTGTAGCGCACCTTCTGCAGGAACAGGTACATCACCAGAAAGACGAGCAGCATCGCCTCGGCCAGCGTCTTCACCACCTTCTCGATCGAGATGCGCACGAACGGCGCGGTATCGAAGCCGACCGACCAGCTCATTCCGGGCGGCAGCGCGCGCGCCAGTTCGTCCATGCGCGCGCGCACCGCCTGCGAGGTTGCGACGGCATTGGCGCCGGGGCTCAGCTGGATCCCGACGGATGCGGCGACCTTGCCGTTCTCGCGGGTGGCGTTGCCGAAGCTCTGCGAGCCCAGCTCGATTCGGGCGACCTTGTCGAGCGTGACGCTCGATCCGTCGGGGTTCGCCTTCAGGATGACCCCAGCGAAGTCTTCGATGGTCTTGAGCTGACCGTCGGCAGTGAGCGGCACCAGCACGCGCTGTTCCTGCGCGGTCGGTTCCGCGCCGAGCGCGCCGGGCGCGATCTGGACGTTCTGCTCGGTGATCGCTGCGGTAACGTCGCTGGCGGTGAGGCCGAAGCCGGCGAGCCTGGTCGGGTCGATCCAGATCCGCATCGCGCGCTCGGCGGAGAAATTCTGGACGCGGCCGACGCCCGGCACGCGCTTGAGCGCGTCGACGATGTTGCGGGTCATATAGTCGGACAGCGCGACCTCGTCCTGCTGCCCGTCGGACATCAGGCTGACGATCATCAGGAAGCCGGAGCTCGCGGACTCCACGGTGACGCCGGTCTGGCGTACCACCTGGGGCAGTCGCGCCTCGATCGCCTTGAGCCGGTTCTGGACGTCGACCTGCGCCATTTCCGGGTTGGTGCCCGGGCGGAAGGTAGCGGTGACCGTGGCGGAGCCGGCGCTGTCGGCCGAGCTCTCGAAATAGAGCAGGTTCTTCACGCTGGAGAGCTCGCGCTGGATCAGCGAGACGACGCTGTCGTTGAGCGTCTGCGGCGTGGCTCCGGGATAGCTGGCATAGATGCTGACGGTCGGCGGCGCGACACTGGGGAAGCGCGCGACGGGCAGTTGCGGAAGGGCGAGTGCGCCCGCCAGCACGATCGCGATGGCGATGACCCAGGTGAAGACCGGGCGGTCGATGAAGAAGTGCGGCATGGTCCTGTCCTCAGCCCGCGCTGCGATCGCGCCAGGGGAGCTGCTTCACCGGGGTGTTGGGCTGCACGCGATCCTGCCCCTCGACGATCACCACTTCCCCGGCACGAAGCCCGGACAGCACGACATATCGGCCGCCGACGATCGGCCCGAGCTGCACGCGCCGGAGATGCACGCGGTCCTGCGAGTCCACCACCGCGAACTGCGCGGCACCGTCATCGGCGCGGGTAACGGCCTGTTGCGGCACGGTCAGTGCGGCCGGTAACGGCGCGCGCGGCAGGCGGGCACGCACGAACATGCCCGGCAGCAGGCGCTCGCCCGAATTGGGGACCTCGACCCGGACCAGCGCATCGCCGGTCGCCGGATCGACGGCAATGCCCGAAAACAGGAGGCGTCCCTTGATCGGATGCGCAGCACCCGATGCCAGGACGATCTCGACCGGGCCTGTCGCCCCGCCCGCGTCCCGGAGCTGCGCATAGCGCTCGGCAGGCTGGCGAACGTCGACATAGACTCTGTCGATCTGTATAATGGTGGCGAGCGGCGTGGCGTCGCCGGCGGTCACCAACGCGCCCTCTGTGAGGTTCGCCGCGCCGATGCGGCCCGCGATCGGCGCAGTGACCCGGGCGAAGCCGAGGTCGATGCGGCGGCGACGCAACGTCGCGCGCGCTTCGGCAAGCTCGGCGGCGGCCTGGTCGCGCGCGGCGACGGCATCGTCATAGCTCTGGCGGCTGATCGCATCGGCCGCGACCAGCGGCTTGAGCCGCTCTGCCTGGGTTCGTGCGCGGGCGAAGGCCGCTGCGGCCTTCTGGACGGTCGCGCGCGCCATATCGGCATCGGCGCGCAGCGGCGCGGGGCTGATCTCGAACAGCACCTGCCCGGTGCGTACCATCGCGCCTTGCTCAAACCTGCGGCGCTGCAGGATCCCGCCCACCTGCGGCCGGATCTCGGCCGTACGGAACGCGACGACCCTGCCCGGCAGCTCGTCGCTCGCGATCACGGCCTGGGGAGCGACGCGCAGCGTCAGCACCTCCACCTCCTGGGTTGGTGTGGCGGGCGACGTATCGGCAGTGCAGGCGCCCAGCCCGCCAGCGGCCGCCAGTGCCAGCGGCAGGGTTCGGAAAAGCATTCGAGCCATCATGCGGCCGCCTATCCGCGCGACGGGTTGCGCCTCCGTCGAGATTGTGTGGAGGCTTTGTGGAGGCGCACTGGCGGCGGCTTCGTCTTCGCTGATAGGACGTTGCCATGCCCGCCGGAGCCCGCCCCGCATGAACCCGCTCGCGCTGATCGCCGAAGACGACAAGGACATCGCCGACATCCTGCGCGCCTATCTGGAGCGCGAGGGCTTTCGTACCGTGCAGGCGGGCGACGGCCGCACCGCACTGGACCTGCACCTGGCGCTGAAGCCCGACGTCCTGCTGCTCGACATCACGATGCCGCTGGTCGACGGCTGGGAGGTGCTGTCCGAAGTGCGGCGGCGGGGCGGCACGCCGGTGCTCGTGCTCACCGCGCTCGACCAGGATATCGACAAGCTCCAGGCGCTGCGCATCGGGGCCGACGATTATGTCGTCAAGCCGTTCAACCCGGTGGAGGTGGTGGCGCGGGTGAAGGCCGTGCTGCGCCGCGCCGGGCCCGGAGCTGCGGGCGGCGTGCTGCGGATCGGCCCGGTCGAGATCGACACGATCGCGCACATCGTCCGCACCGATCGGGGCGACGTGGCGCTCACGCTGACCGAGTTTCGGCTGCTGACCCACTTGGCCCGCACGCCAACCCGCGTGTTCAGCCGCAGCGAACTGCTCGACGCGTGCCTGCCGGGGTCGGATGCGCTCGATCGCACGGTGGACAGTCACATCAGCAAGCTGCGCCGCAAGCTGGACCAGGCGGGCGCCCCCGACATGCCGGAAGGCGTTCGCGGCGTCGGCTACCGGCTCTGGTCACGGGCATGAGGAAGCGGATCAGCCTGACCCGCCAGCTGGCGCTGGTGATGGCGGCACTCGCGATGATGGCTATCATCGCCACGTCGGCCACCTTCTACATCGTCTACGCGGTGCTCGAACGGCTGCACATCCTCGCCCCGTCGCCTCCTGGAGCCGATGACTTCACCGGCCTCGACTTCGGCATCCTTCTCACCGGCTGCCTGTTCGGCGCGATGCTGGCGCTGGGAATTGCGCTTTGGATTTCCAGGAGGATCGTCCATCCGCTGCGCGCCCTCGGAGAGGCTGCGCGCCGTATCGCCGGCGGGGATCTCGCCACGCGGGTCGACGAAATCTCCGAAGCGCATGGCGAGACGGCGCTGCTCATTGCAGACTTCAACGCCATGGCGGGGCGCTTGCAGGGCATGTCCGAGGACCTGTCGACCTGGAATGCCCAGATCGCGCATGAACTGCGCACCCCGCTCACGATCCTGCGCGGGAGGCTGCAGGGGGTGCAGGACGGCGTCTTCCCGCTCGATGCGCAACTGATCGCCGGATTGCTGCAGCAGGTCGACGGCCTCACACGGCTTGTCGAGGACCTTCGGAGTGTCAGCCTCGCAGACAGCGGGCGGTTGGAGCTGATGCTGACGGAAGTGGATCTCGCGGGGGAGGTGCATGCCCTGGCGCCCACCCTTGCCGCCATGCTCGCGCCCGCGGGGTTCGGCCTCGCGCTGGACCTGCAGCCCGGGACCATCCAAGGCGATCCCGCTCGGCTGCGCCAAGCGATCATTGCGCTCGTCGAGAATGCGCGCTGCCATGCCGATCCCTGCGTGATCCGCATCGAAACCTACTTCACCGATGCCACTGCTTCCGTGAGCGTCATCGATGAAGGGCCCGGCCTTCGTGCCGGCTTCGAGAACCGGGCGTTCGATCCCTTCGCGAGGGACACACAGCGCACGCAGGGCACGGGACTGGGGCTCGCCGTCGTCCGGGCCATCGCGCGCGCCCATGGCGGCGATGCCGCATATGGCCGGACCCGTACGCAATCCATTTTCAGGCTAACCTTACCCCTCACGGTCTCTAAGACACGGTAGCCCTTGGGTCACAGGACAGGCCATGGATGGCAGGTTTCAGCGGCAGGGTCGGGCGGGGGGGCGTGCCGCCGGCAATGCCGCACGCGCGCCATCAGCACACTGGAACTGGGCGAGGCGACCACGAGTCCGCGGGCCAAGGAGATCCAGGAAAGCCTGGTGCGCCATGCTTGCGAACGTCGAGATTCGCGGCTTCAACCGGAGTCGACGCGACCTGCGGCAGTCTCGCGCCTGCAGAAATAGTTTCGCTCGTCGTCCACGATGCATTGCGTTGCCGCATCGCTGCTTGCTTGCGCTTCGGCCGGCGATGCTTCGCGCAAGGAGGAAACCGCACTGCCGAGCTCGACGACGATTCCGGCGCCGTTTGTCTTCGCCGGGAAGGTGCGCATTTCAGCGTCGCGCCCGGGGCGCGTCCTGGTGACGGTGTAGTTGCCGGCCACGCCGGTGCCTTCGACGATCAGCATCCCGGCAGTATCGCTTCGCCAGGCCCCGACCCACTTGTCGGTGCGTTCGGCTCCCGCGATCGGCACCAGTGTCGGCGGGATCGGCGGCGCATGCCGGCGCGGTGCGGCTTCCCCGGCGCCGGGCATGCCTTTCGCATGCCCGGCCGGCGTCTCGTCGTTGCTTTCGGCGAGCGTGACGATACCCGTTGCGTCGTCGCTCGGCGTGCAACTGCATCCCGGCAGCGACAGCATGCCGAAACCCGCGGCGATCCATGACGCCGGGAAGCGGGCGCGCAGACGCAGCGGACGCTCCAGGATCATTCCTTCCCTCCTGCGTGGTTCAGCCGGTCCAGCTTGATCGCATCGACCTTCTTCTGCAGCTGTTCCGTCGCCTCGAACGTGTCCGGCGCGATCTCCTTGGTGACCTTCGTGACGGCGTCGGCGATGCCGATCTTCACGGCCGGCGACGCCTTGGCCCAGGCTTTCCCGGCCGGCGTGCGGTAGAAGGCCTCGATCGCGGCCGCGTCGCGCGGGTCGATCCCGCCGAACGCCTTGATGATCCCGGGCTCGATGCGGGCCCAGTTGAGCTTCTCGGCGTGCTTCGCCTGTTCCTTGCGATAGGCTGCGACCAGTTTCGCCTTGCGCTCGGCGAAATGCGGTTTGGGCTCGGGCAAGCTGCTGACGGCATAGTCGACATATTTCGCGAAGCTTGCCCGCCCCCATTTGAAGTCGTGCGAGAGGACGAGCACGCCGTCGCTGGTCCGGCGAATGTCGATCTCGGCCGCTTCGAAGCAGGTTGCCGCAACATTGTCGAGCGACTCGCGCGAGTTTTCGGGCGTCCTGCTGAAGGCGTCGGTGTGCAGCTGCGCATGCAGGCCGCGATGGGCGACGAGTACCGTCAGCTCGCTCTTATGCGGGTGCCGAATCTCGGTGATGATCTTGGCTGGATTGAGGCCGCAGGGGTTTCCCTGGGCGGCGGCCGGGCCGGCCCATAGAAACAGACCGGCGGCGAGCGCCAGCGCGGCGTGAAGCAGGCGTGTCATGGCTTCTCCTTGGAATTTGGTGACGAACGCGCAGCGATGCCGGTGCCGGCGTGGCGGGACGGAACTACGGTCTTCGCCAGGCCGGGGACTCGATGCTGTAGCGCCCGGGAATCACGCTCCTCAGCGCTACATGCAAAGTTGTATTCGGAGTGTATGAAATAAAGAAGTCGGTGACGCTTGGCGCGACGTGTCAGCCCTCCCTCGTTGCAGGGGGCGGTAGACGGCGTAGCGGGGGGGCGGGCGTCGTCGTCCAGGTCGTCACGTAAATGTAATACATAGCGAATACTATAGCGAAAGAATGATTCGTTAGGGGATCTCATGTCCATTCGTACGCAACTGCTCCTCTCGCTCGCCGGACCGGCGCTCGCAGCCTCGATCTGTCAGGCGCATGCGCAAACCGCGCCAAGTGACCAGCCGGACGGACAAGGCGACATCGTCGTCACCGGCATTCGCTGCGCAAATCTGAGCGCGATCGAGAGCAAGCGTGCCGCCGCGAACATCATCGACGTGGTGAGCGCCACCGATGTGCGCGCGCTTCCCGACGCCACCATCGTCGAGGCGCTGCGCCGCGTGCCGGGTCTCTCGGTACTGCCGGCGATCGACAACGAGCATCCGCGCGACGAAGCCTCGACGCCGGTGATCCGCGGCCTCGGGCCGAGCTACAACAACGTCATCATCGATGGGCTGCTGGTCGCCTCGCCGGGTACGCCGAACGGCAATCTCGGCTCGGTCACCCGCGGCGTACGGCTCGACATCCTGCCCTCGTCGATGATCAGCGAGATTCAGGTGGTGAAGACGTTCAGCGCCGATCTCGATCCCAACGCGATCGGTGGCGCGATCAACCTCAAGACGCGCAGCGCCTTCGAGAATGGCGGCAAGCCCTTCTTCAACCTCGAAGCCTCGCTCGGCCATGCCAGTGACAACGGCCAGCCCTATGACCAGCCGGACCTCGGCTATCGCCTGGTCGGCACCGGCAGCTTCACCTTCGGCGCGGAGCAGCAGTTGGGCCTCACCGTCTCGGCCAACTACCAGACGCTGAGCAGCTACACCGAAACCCATATGACCACCGACACGGTGCATTACAGCTTCTACAACGCCGCCGGTCAGCTCCAGTCGGGCAACAATCTGGGCAACGGCTATGCGGTGCCGCAGCAGGACAAATACTGGTACGTGCAGGACAAGCGCGACCGCTACGGCGTGACGGCCAAGTTCGAGGCGCGGCTGAGCGATGCCGTCCACGGCTTCGTGACCGGCGGCTATTATTATTTCAAGGACGACATGCAGCGCAACGAGCTGCTGATCGATCCGCGCAACCGCGGCACCGTCACCGGCCAGACCGCGACGTCGGGCAGCTATCCGGCCGGGGCGATCGAGCTCGGCTATGCCAGCCAGCAGCTCACCAGCCGGACGCGCATGGCCCAGGCGGGGATCGACTTCACGCCGACGCCCGCGCATCGGCTGAGTCTGCGCGGCGGCTATTCGTTCGCCACCTATGACGAACCGATCGCGATGATCAAATACATCACCAATGTCGGCCGCGCCGCGCCCGGCGGCGGTGGCACCAGCGTCAACACCTCGCCGGCGCTCGGCTTCACCTACGATACCAGCGCGTTCAACTTTCGCTTCCCCGTCGCGCGATCGGCCTTCTACGATTACAGCGCCTACAGCCTGTTCTACTGGCGTCCCGACTATAAGCGCTATGCCGACGACAAGATCTGGACGGGGCGGATCGACTATAGCTTCCGCCCGGGCGAGCAGGGCATCGGCTTCGAGACGGGCGCCAGCTATACCGACGACCGCCCGACCTATAATGTCGATCGCACCGAATATGCCCCGAACACCAGCGCGCCGCGCCTTGGCGTCGCCGACGTGCTCGGGCCGCAGGGGGCGCCGCTTCGCTATTCGGACGGGCTGAACCTGATCACGATCGATCCGCGCCGCGCCAACGCGATCCTTTCGGCGCTGCCCAAGTCGATGTTCAACATGCCCGACCAGAGCGGCTTCAACAACCAGGACGATTTCCGCCACAGCGAGAAGATCTTCGGTGCCTATGGCCTGGTGCGCTATGCCAGCGAGGCGATCGACGCGCAGGCCGGCGTGCATTTCGACAGCACCAAGCAGGCGACCACCGGCCGCATCCGCCGCGCCGGGGTGTTCCAGGACATCCCGACCCGGTCGGACTATGACTATCTGCTGCCGAGCGCGCTGCTGACCTGGCACGCCACCCCGGCGATCGACCTGCGCGCGGGCGCCAGCCGCACGATCGGCCGCCCGCCTTATGACGCCTATGCGGCGCGCAGCGCGATCAACTTCGTCAACGCGTCCGATGCCGGCAATCCCAACGCGACCGGTGTCACCGTTACCATCGGCAACCCGGACATCCGCCCGCGCAAGTCGACCAATCTCGACCTCGCCGCCGACTGGCGCTTCGGCGGCGCTCGCGGCGGCATGGTCTCGGTCGCCCTGTTCAACAAGCAGATCGACGACGAGATCTTCACCCTTTCGAGCCCCGGCTTCACCGATCCGGCGTCGGGCGTCACCTATGTCAACGCGCTGGTCAGCCGTCCGGTCAACGCCGCGGATGCCCGCATTCGCGGCGCCGAGTTCAACGCGGTGATCAATTCGTTCGGTGCGCCCGGCACGCTGCTCGAAGGCTTCGGCGCCAGCGTGAACGCCGCCTATCTCGACGGGCGGATCACCGTGCCGCTGAGCGCCGGCGGCCAGCGCGCGATCGACCGGCTGGTCGGCCAGCCCGACTATACGCTGAACGGCACCCTGTTCTACAATGGCGGCGGGATCGAGCTGCGGGCGGCCTATAACCGGCAAGGCAAGGCGCTCCGGGCGATCGTCAACGACGTGGCCTGGCAGGACCTTTATTGGGCGGCGCGCGACCAGGTCGACCTTTCCGCCAGCTATGCGGTGCGATCGGGCATCAGCCTGTTCGGGCAGGTGAGCAACGTCACCCATGCGCGGATCACCAGCGTCACCGGCCCGGGCAAGAACCTGCTGAAGGACAGCTATTCGGTGCCCACCACCTTCTGGGTCGGCATCCGCCTGACCCCGAAGTTCTGAGGATGGCGTCGTTCCTTCGCCAGGGTGTCCTGGCCCTCGCGCTTGTGCTGCCCGCCTTCCCGGTGCCCGCCGCACCGCGGGAAGCGGTGCCCGGCGTCCAGGTGCGCTTCGCCGATCCGGACGGCGTGATCGTCGTCGCGCATCGCGGCTGCCACAATCCCGCGCCGCGGCATGGTCTGGGGCCGGCGCCCGAAAACTCGCTGCTGGCGCTTGAGCATTGCGTGACGATCGGCGCCGACGTGATGGAAACCGACGTGCTGCGCACGGCGGACGGCCATCTCGTGATGATCCATGACGACAGCGTGGATCGCACCACCAACGGCACCGGTCGGGTGGCAACGCTGAGCCTGGCGCAGCTCCGGGCGTTGCGGCTGCGGCAGAATCTGGGCGGTGCCGCAGCGCCGCTCACCGACGAACATATCGTCACGCTGGACGAGATGCTGGCGGCGGCGCGCGGGCGGATCCTGCTCAATCTCGACATCAAGGCGGCGATCTATCCCGAGGTGATCGAAGCGGTCGTGCGGGCAGGGGCGCAGGACCGGGTGTTCATCAAGACCGAGGCCGGGATCGCCACGCCGCCGCTCGCCGGGCTGACGCCCTATGACCGGGTGGCGTTCATGCCGATCCTGCTCAATGTCGAGGGCAAGGCGGACCTGGCCGCGGTGCTCGCCCGGCAGCTGGACGGCAAGCGGCCCATCGGCGCCGAATTGCCGCGCCTGCGCGCGGAGCAATTGTCGTCCGTCGCCGCGCTCGCCCGGCGCCATCGGCTGAGGCTGCTCGTCAACACCATCTTCGAGGGCTTCGTGGAGGGCGCCTATAGCGATCTCGACGCGCTGCGTGATCCGGCGGCGGTCTGGGGCCGGCTGCTGGCGGACGGCGTGACCGTGTTTCAGACGGACGAACCCGAGGCGCTGCTGGCGTTTCGCGCCTCCCTGTCCCGGGCGAAGACCTAGGTGGCCGCGTGGGCGACGATGCTCGTCATCCGTTCCGTCGCCCACCGTCGATCGCCCGTGCGGCGCGCGGCATGCACGTGGCGGTTTATTGAATAGTATCCGCCCGGTATGCGATGCGCTTCGGTCGTGCCGTCGCTCAAGGGAGAAACCCCGTTGCCCTCGTCTGTTTCCTCGTTCCGTGCACCGGATTGGGTGCCCAGCATTAGCAGCGGCGGGCGGGCCGTCCTCGATCATCTGTTGCGTACTGGCGGGGCCAGCCAGGCGTCGCTCAGCCAGGTGCTCGATCTGTCGCAACCCAGTGTCGCCCGTCTGGTCGGTACATTCCACGCCGCGGGCATCGTCGCGCTGAGCGAGCGCACGCCGGGGGTGCGCGGGCATCCCAGCGTCCAGGTGACGCTCGCGCCCGACTATGCCTTTGCCATCGGCGTTACGCTGGTGGGCGACGCGGTGGGAATCACGATCCTCGACCTTGCCGGCAAGGTCCGCGGCGCGCGCACGATCGGCCTGTCCGACATGGCACCCGTTTCGGTGCTCGAGGCATTGCGGACGCTCAAGACGGCACTGATCGCCGAGGCGGGAATCGACCCGGCGCGCATCATCGGCGCCGGCGCCGGAGTTTCGGGCTTTCTCGTGCCGGGCGAGCCGTCGCGGTTCAATCCGCCGACCCAACTCGCCGGTTGGGCGAGCCTGGACGTCGCGGCGGCGCTCGGGGCCGCGCTGGCCTTGCCGATGCTGAGCGAGAATGACGGAATCGCCGCAACCGTCGCCGAAGGGTTGGTCGGTGTCGGCCGCACGTGCAGGAATTTCGGATATTGCCACCTCACCAACGGCTTTGGCGGGGGCCTTACGGTCGACGGTCGGGTCGTGCAGGGGCGGTTGGGGAATGCCGGCGACTTTGGGGGTGTGTTGTGGCTTCTCGGCGGCCTGTATCCGAGCCTGGATACGCTGCACGCCTCGGTCCGCGCGGCGGGTGGTCCCGACGAGGGCGTGGAAGCGATGGTGCGGCGGGTGTGCCTGGACACCCCCGGGGTCGCGCAATGGGTGCGCGAGGCAGCGAAGTCGATCGGCCAGCTGGCCTTCTTGCTGGGCCATATGGTCGCATCGGAAAAGGTGGTGATCGGCGGCCGCCTTCCCGCCCCGATCGCCGCAGCGCTGGCGCGCGAGACCATCCTGCCCGCCACGCCGATGCGCAACGACATGCCGTTTCCCTTGCCGGCCGTTGTCCCGACGGAAGTGCCCGGGGACGCCGTCGGCATCGGCGCTGCGATGTTGCCGCTGCGCAAGGCGTTCTTCCTGGAGCAGGGTTAGGTGGTTGGTCCCGGCACTTGAGGATGCAGATCTGGCAGCGGAGGACGGCACGTCGCGCCACCCACCGCCTGTATCGGGCCGCCCGCGTCACTTCCGGACGAAGGCAAGCGGATCGGGGTTGATCACATCGGCATGCGACCTGCGCATGCCGTGCGGGAGGCTGCTGGGATCCATAAACGGGATTCCCTTAGCGCGAGAGACGGAATTCACCCTGCACGTTGGCGTGGAGGGTGGATTGCCGGGAAAGTTCTGGCGGAGCGACGAGCAGTGGGAGCGGCTATGGCCGTTGCTGCCAAACAAGCCGGGAGGTGCGCTGCGGGTCGATGACCATCGTGTGTCAGCGGCATCCTGAGCGTCGGATAGCGGCGTCTGGCTGTTTGACGGCGACCGATTCAGGTGATGGCTGGGGAGCGAAGACGCTCCCCAGCCAGCTTATTTACCAAGCTCGTCGGCCAGTGCGGTTGCGCCATACACCTTGCGCAGGGCTTCGCTCACCGCTGCCGCCGATACCGAGATCGCCCGGTTGGTGGCGGGATCATAGCCATAGTTCCCGCCGAGGCTGTGGATGTTACCGTCGAACACCGCGCCGATCACTTCGGCCTTGGCGTTGATCAGCGGCGAGCCTGAATTGCCGCCGATGATGTCGTTGGTGGTGCTGATGTTGAAGATGGTGTCCGGGTTCAGTCGATCCTTCGCCGCTAGCCAGCGCGGATCGAGCTTGAACGGTTCCTGGCCGGTCGCGCGCGCGTAGAGCCCGGCGAAGGTCGTGAAGGGCGGCACTGCATTGCCGCGCTCGTTCCATCCGGCGATCTTCCCGTAGGAGAGCCGCAGCGTGAAGGTTGCATCGGGATAGAGGCTGTCGCCAAACGCGGTGAAGCGCGCCTGGGCGATCTGCTCGCTCGCCGCGACCGTGGGGCCGGTCACCCTCTCGTTCCACGCTGCCTGGAGCCGGCGGGCCTCGGGATCGATGCGGCGGGCAAAGACGATCAGCGGATCGTCCGACGCCGCGATCGCCGCTGCGCCGCCCTCCCACAGCTGCTTGCGATAGGCCGGGTCGCCGAGCCGCGAGCGGGATAGCGCCGCGCCCAGCGTCTCCGGGCTGTCCTTGCCGAGCAGCAGCCGGGTGCCGACGCCGTCGCTGCCGAGATATTCGCGCGCCTTGGAGAGCCAGAAGGTAAGGGTCAGCTGTTCCAGTTCCGGCGAAACGGGGGCCGCGTCCAGGATCTGCTTTTCCAGCAGCGGCAGCTGCGAGTCGGCGAAGCCGGGCAGGCGTTGCGCCGCGGGCTTGACGCGTTCCGTGCCGGCGCGGACGAGCGCCCTAGCATAGCCGAACAGCGGCGATCCGATCGGGCCGCCGGCGATGTAGCTATAGTCGAGATAGAGCGTTTCCGCCTGCGCCTGCGCTCCGGCGATCTGCTGCCAGGGGGCATTGCCGATGCCCGCCTTGGTGCGCAGCGCCGCCTCCTGGGTGCGCTTCTCGGCCAGGAAGGCCGCGTCGTTCAGCGCGAAGAGCCGGCCGAAATAGACCTTGTAGCCATTCTCGATCCCGAACAGCAGATCTTGGGCGAGACGGCGATGCTCGTCGGATTCGGTGCCGAACTGGATCAGCCTGCCGCGCAGTTCGGCCATGCGCAGCAGGGTGAGCGGCAGCGTGCGGTCCCGCTGGCGCTCCAGCTGGGCGACGGTCAGCTGGCGATCGGTGCCACCCGGATTGCCGGCGACGAACACCGGCTCGCCCGCCTTGGGCGCAGCAGGGTTCCAGCGCAGATGCTGCGGGGTCTCGACCGGCTTGCCCTCTGCGTAGAGCCGCACGAATGCGGCATCGAGTGCATAGCGGGGGAAGTTGAAATTGTCCGGGTCGCCGCCGAAGAACGCGGTCGGCACGCCGGGCGAGAAGACCAACCGGACATCGGCATATTTGCGGTACCGATACAGCTTGAACTGCCCGCCGTGGTAGAGATCGACCACCTGGCAGCGCAAGGTCGCCGGCGATTGGGCGCAGCCCTGCACCTCGATCGCGCCGATCGCCGCGGTGCGCGCCTGGATCAGCGCGGCGCCGGCCAGACCGTCGCCCGCCTTGCGCACCTGCGCGGTCACGTCGGTGATGCCTTCGAGGATTTCACCCTGCATGCCGGGGCATTTGCGCTCCTCCTCCGGACGGGCGGTGACGATGCCCTGGATGTAGAGGTCGTTGCCCTTGGAGGAGAGATCCTGCGCGCATTCGGCGACGCAGTGATTGTTGGTCAGCACCAGCCCGCGCGCGCCCACCACCGAAGCCGAGCAGCCGCCCGACAGGCGCACGGCTGCGCCGCGTACCTTGTCCAGCCAGGCCTGGTCGATGGTCACCCCATAGGCCGCCTTCACCTTGGCGGCGGGGAAATTGTCGAAGGTCCACATGCCCTCGTCGGCATGGGCCGGGCTGGCCAGCATCGAGGTGGCGAGGAGGGCGAGAAGACGACAGGCGCGCATGCGGGGTCCAATGTTGTTGGTCGAGCGTGGACTCTAGCGGGCTACCGCGAATGATACAATGTATCATTGTTGTCTGCCGCTGCCGATCGTGAACGTGCCAGTGTCGCGGTAGCGCCTCGGTCCCGGCGGGGTGGCACCTGCAAAGGCGGGCGGCAAGGGCGAGAGCCCCCGCAGACCGGCTCACTTTGAAGGCTCTGGGTTCCAGCGGGTCTAGGAGTCCTTGAAATTCGCTCTTTCGCGAATTTCCAAACGGTCTCTAAGCGTCTCGTGCGCCGCCTGTCGATCGGCGACGGCGACATCACGATGCCGGCGATACCCGTCCACCGTTCGGTGAAGACGCTCAATCGCCCGGTGGCCGGAAGTGGTCTCTGTGGCTGAGGAATAGTTTTTCAGCTCCGGCCATGATGTTGGAAGCGATGGCTTTACGCAGCGATGGGCATTCCGCTCCAGGCGGGCGAAGGTCCTGAAAGCTTCGCGTTGGCCAAGCGCACCTGCGAAGGGGCTCCGTCGGTAGCTGCCGCAAGGATTCTCAAGCACACGATCCCTTTTGCTGTGTTGTTTACGTAACACGGGCGGCTGGTTGCGCAATTATGGCCTCTCTCCACGATCCGGCAGCTACGACCACGATGGCAGGTTCCCACGCCGGATTTCAAAGAATAATCGCTATCGAGAACAAATTGCAATAATATTGGCAAACGTTTCGCCGGGCGTTACGTGCTGTTGCGATTGATTCGCACATAGGGGGTAGTAGTGTTGCCTTTGAAAACAGCGCTGGCTGCGGCGGTTGCGTTCGTCTCGGCTCCGGCGCTTGCGCAGGAACAGTCGGCGCAGGCGCGGGGCGAAGCAGACGAGATCACGGTCACCGGCCGCGCGCAGCGGCTGTACCGGGTGGAGCAGACGACCGTCGGCAAGTCGGCGGAAGATCCGATGAACATCCCCCAGGCGGTGCAGGTCATCAACGCGGACCTCTTCGCGGACCAGGGCGCGCGGGATGCGACGGACATTTACCGCAATATCTCGGGCGTCACGGCGTTCAGCTATGCCGGCGTCACCTTCCGGGGCTTTCGCCAGGACCAGTCCTTCTACGACGGCCAGCGGGGCAATCCGTTCATCGGTTTCTCGGTGCCCCAGCTGTTCAATATCGAGCGGGTGGAGGTGCTCAAGGGGCCCGCCGGCCTGTTCTTCGGGCCGGGATCGCCGGGCGGCATCATCAACTATGTGTCGAAGATTCCGTCGGACAAGACGGGCCTGCGCGCCGTCATCACCGGCGGCACCTATGACCGCATCGGCATTTCGGCCGAGGCGACCGGACCCGTCGATCGGCAGGGGGTCGTTACCTATCGGCTGGGCGGCTTCTATGAATCGATGGATCCCTATCGCCGCAACACCCAGAACAAGTCGCGCATCGGTGACGCGGGCATTGCGATCAAGACGAACGAGGGCGGCAAGCTGACCCTGCAGGCGACGCTCTACGACAGCACCTATCAGGCAAATCGGCTGCGCGGGGTGCTGGTCGATGATCGCGGCAACTTCCTGACCAGCATCCGCTGGAACGCCAACGAGAAGACCGATTTCCTCCGCTTGCGCTCGGAAGCGTATCAGGCACGCTATGCAACGGCGATCGGCGACCGGGTGACGTTCGACGCAGGTGTCCGCTATTTCAAGGCGACCGAGACGCAGCAATATCATGAGCCGCGGGGGCTTGATCCGGCCAACCCGGACCTGGTGCGCCGCGAGTTTCGCGACCAGATCCGCCCCGTCGACGGCTTGTCCTTCATGGCCAATCTGACCGCGCGGGTCGACCTGCTGGGCATGGAGCACAAGTTTCAGGCGGGGGGGGACTGGTACCGTGAGACGAGCATCCTGCGCTCGCGTATCCTGCGCGCGGGCGTAACCTCGCTCAGCCTCAGCAACCCGGTCTATGGCTCCGGGGCCGGGGACGCGGCCCGAGCGGCATCGCTGCCCTTCACGGTCACCGAGACGCGCAGCAGGCGCAAAGGCGCCTATCTGCAGGACCAGATCAGCATCACCGATGCGCTGCTCCTCGTGGCGGGCGTGCGCTACGACAAGTTCGAAGACGGCGTGACGACGAGCACCGGCGCCACCGTGTCGGGACGATCGCGCTATGCCGACAACGATGTGACGTTCCGTGGGGGCGCGGTCTTCAAACCGCGCAGGGACGTTTCGCTATACGCCAGCTGGTCGCAAAGCTTCGAGCCGCAGGCGGCAGCCGACCAGAATCGCGACGCCGGCGGGCCGTTCGCGCCGATCACCGGCAATCAGCTGGAAGGCGGCGTGAAGACGCAATTGTTCGGAGGCAGGCTGCAGGCGAATGGGGCCGCCTACCGCATTCTTCGCAAGAACATCCTGCAGGTGGATCCCACGCGCTCGCCCGTCAACGGCGTCGACCCGCTCGCGCCGATCGGCGAGGTGACGAGCAAGGGGTTCGAGTTCGACCTCACCACCGATCTCACCCCCAACTGGGTGTTGCTGGCCAATTACGGCTACAACGACACCAGGATCACCGGCACCGTGCCTGGCCAGGCGATCACGAACGCGGTGGGGGACCGTTTCGCCAACGCGCCCAAGCACCAGTTGGGATTCTGGACGCGCTATCAGGTGCCCGCGATCAGGGCTGCGTTCGCTTTTGGCGGCGAGCATGTCTCCCGCCGGATCAGCCTCTCGGGCCAGACGGTGAAGCCCTATACTGTGTTCGACGCTTCGATCACCAAGGGGCTGGGGTTCGCGGAACTGCTGCTGCGCGTCGATAATCTGTTCGACACGGTCTATGCCGCGTCGGGCTTCTCGGCGCAGAGCGGCCATTTCCCTGGCGAGCCGCGCACCTTCCTCACCGAACTGCGCCTTCGTTTCTGATCGTGGCGGCGCAGGGCAAGGCGAAGCAGCGGTCGCTATGGTGGCGGGTGCATAGCTGGGCAGGGCTGAAGCTGGCGATCTTCATGACCTTTGTCCTCGCCACCGGCACGCTGGCCGTGTTCGCGCACGAGATCGACTGGCTCGTGACGCCTGCTATGCGGGCGACGCCGCAGTCGGGTCCGAAGGTCAGCTGGGGCACGCTCGCTGCCGCGGCCGTCCGCGCCGAGCCCAAGGGCAGGCTGCAGACGCTGTACGCCCCCATCGATCCATGGTTCACGGCGGAGGCGTGGGTCGACATGGGAGGCGGTGCGCCGCGGCGGGTGTATCTCGATCCCTGGAGCGGCAGGGTGGCGGGAACGCGTGGCTGGGCCAATGTTCATCGGTTCCTCCGGCAGGTGCATCGCCACCTCATGCTGCCGACCCGCATCGGCATACCGATCGTAACGACACTGGCGCTGCTGCTTCTCGCCTCCCTCATCACCGGGCTGGTGACCTACAAGAAGTGGTGGCGGGGCTTCTTCCGGATGCCGCGCGGCGGCGATCTTCGCCGGGTGACCGGCGACGTGCATCGGTTGGGTGGACTATGGAGCCTCTGGTTCGTCACGCTGATCGCCGTTACCGGTCTCTGGTACTTGGTCGAAAGCCTGGGCGGAAATGCTGCCGTGCCGGAACTGCCAACGTCCGAAGCCGTCGTCTCGATTCCGACCGGCGCTGCGCTAGACCGCTTGGTATCGATGGCTGCCCAAGCCCGTCCATCGCTCAAGATCCGCGAGATCCGGTTTACGAAGCGAAATGGCGTCATTCTGCTCGGGCAGGATCGTGCGTGGCTGGTACGTGATCGTGCCAATGGCATCGCGATTGACGCCGCAACGGGCAAAATCCTGGCATCTCTCGACGGACGCAACTTAAATGCACACCAGCGGATCTCGGAAATGGCGGATCCCCTTCACTTCGGGACCTTTGGTGGGATGCCGACCAAGATCCTCTGGTTCCTGTTCGGCCTGATTCTGACGGGCCTGTCCGTGACCGGCACGATTATCTACGCGAAGCGGCTGTCGAAGGCCGATCCGGCGAGATGCGGCGTCGGCCGGATCGCCTGGTCGGGCATGGGCGCATGGGGCTATCTCGCCGTCGGACTGGTGGTGTTGGCGCTTGTGCTTACTCCCGGCGCGATTGCTGGAGCGAGTTGACCGGCCGGCGTCGTCGTCGGCATCTTCCCCAACGAGGATGCCATCACCCGTCTCGTCGGCGCCTTGCTGATCGAGCAGAACGACGAGTGGGCCGTTCAGCGGGGCCGCTACATGACACTGGAAAGCGTCTCGCAATTGAGCGATGATCCCCTCGTCACGTTGTCGTCCTTGCCGGCGTGATCGACCCTGGACTGACCGGAGATCAAAGCGGCTACGCCGCCCAAGCTACACCAGACTGTGGGACCAAACAGCTAGGCCGATGACCGCATCGCGACCCAGTGCAACATCGATGCCCCGGCCGTTACGCGATTGACGGCATCGCGCGCGAGCGAATCGCCGATGCCGCGCGTGTCGAACCGCGCGCCCAGATCGAGAAAGCCTCCGATGTTCCCGCCACCGCCGCGACGCTGCGCGGCGAGCCGGTGCTGGATGCGCGCGAACGGGTCGCTGGCATCGTCGAACACGCCTTCGGTCTGGACGGAGGTTTCCACCGACCTCGGGAAGGCGAGGACCAGCCGCGTACTCGCATTGTCAGGTCTGAAGTCGGGAATCGTCTCGTTGCCGCCATTGGTGCTGCGCGGCCACCGATTGACGAGGAACTTGGCCTGTTCAAGCTACTGCGGCGTCAGCAAGTTTGCAGGGATTTCGGCGCTTATCTAATTGCCCGAAATCTTGATCGCGCTGGCGGGCAGCGTGGTGCCGGTGCCCGAGATCAGGTCGCGGAGCGTCACCGTACCCGCGCGCGGATTCACGATCACCACCGAATCGAACAGCACGTTGGTGGCGCCGATCGCGGCGAAGCCCGCAGTCCCCTTGCCGCGATTCAATCCCCAGACATAGAGCATTTTCTAGTTGACCGTTTACGGTCAACGACTCGGAAAATGCGGCAGTCGAAAACCTAGAGCGTCTTCGCCCAAGGTGAAAACGCTCTAGAGCCCGGTCGGCGTGGTTCCGATCGCCGCGGCGGTCGTCGCGTCGAGGCGGAACTTGGCACCGTCAAAGGTCGCCTCAATGCGCGTCAGGTCGAGATCGCCATTCTTCGGGCCGGTAAAGCTCGGGATAAAGTCCCCGGTCGGATCGGAAATAGCCTGGGCCAGCGCCGGTGCGCTCGTCGAACCCGCGACAAGCAGGGCGCACGACAGGATGCGGCGGGCAAGGCGCCCGCCGTTGCTATAGGAATACATGATGGAAGCTCCCTTTTAATCTGTGACGGCCGGGCCGCTACGTGGCAGGCACGGTGCTTGTCAGACACCGGCCGGCATCCATTATTCCGCAGGACCCTATTTATTTCCCGTCGGCCAGGGCGACGTGCCAGGCGCCGTTCAGCAGGCCGTCGCCGGTGATGTCGCCGGGCTTCGCGTCCTTGGCCCAGCGATAGAGCGGATGTCCGCGATAGGCCCATTGGCGGCTGCCATCGTCGCGCGTCACGATCGACCAGTCACCATGCGCGGGAAAGCCGGGGGCGGCGACGACCGGCGGCCAGTTCGCGGCGCAGGCACCGTTGCAGACGGAGCGGTCCGCTGAGTCCTTGTCGAACACGTACAGGGTCATGCCTGCCGCATCGACCAGGGTCTGGCCCTTGGCCGTCGCGGCGACATGGATCGACGGCGGATTGTGCGCGACGGCGGGGCTGGCTGCGAACAGCGAAAGGCTGCACAGGATCAGGAAACGCATGTCGATTCTCCTTGGGTGCCGCATCCCGCCATGCGGGACCGGCCGGTGGCGCGCATCGGTGATGCGCTCGATCGTTAGACCCCAGCCGGCCGCGTCTATTCCCGCCGAACCCGCTAAATCGCCCGGCTGAACTGTGCCCTAGCGACATCGGCGATGGGATGGATCTGGGCCTGGTCGAGCGGCCCGACCAGGCTGAACCCCAGCCCGTCGCGCGACCAGCTCACCGATGTGACGTGCCCTTCGGTCTCCAGCTTCATCGGCGTGTCGCGATCGACCGCCATGTTCCGCGCCAGCAAGGTCAGCCGCGTGCCCTTGCCGTTGTCGAACATGTAGAGCACCGCCGGGCCATGCGGCGTGGGGACGACGCGACCGCCGATAAAGCTATATCCCGCGCCCGACAAATCAGGGATCGACACCGGCCGTTCGAGACGGCGCGATGCCCATTGGACCAGTTGCGGCGCATCGGCGGCCTTGATCTCCACCGGCCGGCCCATATCGGGCGCGTAGACTGCATAGCTCTCCGTGGCCTCCTGGGCGAGCGCAGCGATGCCGGCGCGCGGCGGCTCCTGCACGGAACGCAAGCCCCAGCCGCCCGCGCCGCCCAGGACCATCAGCAGCAACGCGGCGGCCACCTGCCAGGGGCCGCTGCGCCAATCCCGGCGCGGGCGCCGATGACGATCGACCAGGCGGCTGAGGTTGAGCTCCGCCGGCACCGGTTCGTCCGCGATCGGGGCCAGGGCATCGCGCAACGTGTCGCGAAGGGCCCGGTCGATCGCGATGCGCTCGGCGACTTCGGGATGGCTGGCAAGATAGGCTTGGACCTCGGCGCGACGGCGGCTGTCGATCGCATCGTCAATATAGCCCTGGAGGTCGTCCTCGGTAATCGGGCGGCCGCCATTCATTTCACTCTCCTCAAATGGGAAACGGCGGGCTGATCACGGCCTGCAATCTCCTCGCGCAGGCGCGTCCGCGCGCGGGACAGCCGCGACATCACCGTGCCGATCGGTACGCCCAGTGCCTTTGCGGCATCGGCATAGCTCAGTTCCTCGATCGTCACGAGCAGCAGCACCGCGCGCTGGTCGTCGGGCAGGCGATCCAGCGCTTGCAGCACGTCGCGCTGATGAATGCCCGCTTCCTGATCCGGCGCGCGCGCCACCGCGGCCGGGCTGGCGTCTTCCACCTGCACGTGCGCGCCCCGCCGCGCGGTCTGGCGCATGCGGTTCATCGCCAGATTGTGCAGGATCGTGAACAGCCAGGCCCGGGCATCGCCGTCAGCCCGCCGTTGATGCCAGCGGCTGATCGCGCGTTCGAGACAGTCCTGCACGAGATCGTCTGCCGCAGCGCTGTCGCGCAGCAGCACACGCGCATAGCGCCGCAGCCGGGGGATCAGCGGTTCGATCAGGAGCATCATGTCGCGCATCGCGCTTCAGCGCTGTTGCACTTGCACGTTCGCGCCGGGCGCGTCGGCGGTGCCTTCCCGGATCGCGAGCCAGCGCCGCCCGGACGGGGCATCCGGCTGCACCACCTGCCGGATCGGGCCGCTCGCATTCACGATCGCCGCGCCCGTGGGGTTGGTCATGAAGCTGGCGAGCGGCTGTACCGCGCCAGTGCCGTCGGCATGTGCTGCGAGGACAAGCTGATAGGGGTGCCTGGGCATGAGCCCGGTTGCGGATGCCTGGAGGATCTGGATCAGGCCCTGGTCGAACAGCGTGACGTTGGTCAGCGCCGTGCCGCCCGTGCCGAGCGTCAGCTTGCTGGTATGTCCGGCGATGCCCAGCGGTTGCAGGTTCTGGAGCCCATCACCCTGCGGCACCGCATTGGCGACATAGGCGATGGCCTGGGGCGCTTGGCCGATCGGCACGGTGCCGACCAGCGTATTGGTCGCGGTGTCGATCATCGCCAGGCTGTCGTCATTTTCAAGGCCAACGATAACGCGGCGGCCATCGCCCGACGTCCAGATGCCGTGCGGGAGTCGCCCCACGGGGACGGTCGCGACCTTCTCATAGCTATCCGTTCGGAACACCTGCACCTCGCCGCGCCTACCAACGGTGACATACGCAAAAAGGCCGCTGGCTGTCGTGGCGAAATTGACGTGATTGGTGATCGGGCCGGTGTCGGTCACCTTCGGCGTCGCGAAGGGCGGCCTGGCATCGATGACGACCGTCTCGCCGATGTCCTTGAGCGTATACCAGACCTGCTTGCCGTCCGGGGTGGCGGCGATGTTGGGGCAGAAAGGACTGGGCTGGGCGACGCGGCCGACAATGGTGTGGCTGGCGACGTCGAACACCACCAGTTCGGGATTGAACGACATAGCCTTATTTCCCGTCGGGCAAGAAGATCGTCATGCCCGGCCCGCCCGGCGTCTTCAGCCGCGCCGTCTCTTGGTAGGTCGCCGGATCGAGCACCGCGATGTAATCCTCGCCGCGCACCGTCACCCACACTTCCTTGCCGTCCGGCGTGAAGAATGCTTCGTGCGGACTGCGGCCGACATAGGTCGTGTGCTTCACGCTGTTGGTGGCGGTGTCGATGAAGGTTACCGCGTTCGACCCGATGGACACCACGGCCAGGGTCTTGCCGTCGGGCGAGAAGCCGAGCCCGTGGACCAGCACCTGCCCCTTGTAGAGCGGACTGAAATTGGCGGGCTGGGATCGCCCAGGCGGATCACGCCGCAGCTTTCCTTCGACCGGATCGGTGACCGAGACCGTGTTCGAGAATTGCTCGGCGGCATAGACGCAATCCTGGGAAAAGGGCCCCACTTGGCCTTGCGCTTCAGTGGAACAAAGCGAGCGATCACGAACCGGATGACCTGCTCCCCAGAAATCATGCCATTGGTAAGTTAGCTCGTCAGATGGAGACGAGTGATGCGGCGAAGCCGATTTACCGAGGATCAGATCATTGGGGTGCTGCGGGAGCATGAGGCTGGCGTGAAGACCGC